>NZ_JBYHFO010000005.1:0-288684 GCF_057669865.1 Sporosarcina sp. Y1009
CTCTCCATAATAGAGAAACTTGAATAGCTCGAGTTTCGTTTACTGACTTCGAATCCGAAGATTCGCTTTTTGTTTCGAATTAACGAAACGATATATCTTGACGTTTTGCTGTTCAGTTTTCAAGGTTCATTATATAAGTAAGAACTCAACTTACATATTCGTTTCTGCGTTACCGTCTCGCAACAGCAACTCTTATATCATATCAAGCCACACTCAACTTGTCAACAACTTTTTAAAATTCTTTTTCGTTGTATCCTGGTCTCTTTGGCGACATTCATAACTATAACACCTTACTATTTCAATTACAATACCCAAACAATAGAAAGTTAATTGAAATAACTCAATGCTATTTTAATCGGCACAATATATATGTAAGGTCATATTGTTTACTGTTGAGTTTTTTAAAAGAAAAACGCCAACGAGCTAGTTAGCACGTTGGCGATATGTTCTAAAAGCTATTCTTCATCATCATTTTTTTCTACTTCTTCTATAGAGGAGTTAGATTCATCTAATGTAGAATTGTCTTCTTCGTTATTCTGCGATTCAACTATTATTTCATTGTCTTCATCATTACTATTTTCTTTGTCTTCATCATTACTATTTTCTTCGTCTTCATCTTCATCTTTTTCAACTTTTGCTACCGTTGCAACAAATTCATCTTCTCCAAGACGAATCAAACGAACTCCCTGAGTACTTCTACCAATAACAGAGATATCTTTGATGTCCATTCGAATTAAAATGCCATGGATTGTAATTAGCATTAAGTCTTCTGAACCATCAACTGCTTTCATAGCGACGAGAGATCCATTTCTTTCAGTTACATTAAGTGTTTTTAATCCATAGCCACCACGTGATTGGATCCGGTACTCCTCTTGTGGTGTACGTTTTCCAAATCCTTTTTCTGTGACGACAAGAATTTCTTTTCCTTCATCCACAACGTCCATACCTACGGTGATATCGCCTTCTCGTAAACGAATTCCGCGAACCCCGCCTGCTACGCGTCCCATAGAACGTATATCAGTTTCTTTAAATTTAATCAGCATGCCATCTTTCGTTCCAATAACAATTTCTTCGTCACCGTTTGTCATTTTAACGCCAATGAGCTCGTCTTCATCACGAAGTGTGAGTGCAATTAGACCATTTGAACGAATATTTGCGAAAGCTGAGACAGGTGTACGTTTAGCAATACCATTTCTAGTCACAAAGAATAAGTATTTCTCTTCTTCAAATTTACTGACTGGGATCATGGCTGTTACTTTCTCTTCCTTGTCGACGCCTAGCAAGTTAATAATCGGTAAACCTTTCGCTGTACGGCTAAACTCAGGTACTTGGTAACCTTTTGTCTTGAAGACACGACCTTTACTTGTAAAGAATAGGATGGTGTCATGTGTTGATGTATTGAGCAAATGTTCTACAAAGTCATCATCATTCGTGCCCATTCCTTGAATTCCGCGGCCACCACGACGTTGACTTCGATACGTATTTGCCGGTAAACGCTTAATATAACCGTTGTGCGTCAGGGTTAATACAGAATTTTCGACCGGGATGAGATCTTCATCCTCAATCATTTCTGCACCACCTAGCGTGATTTCCGTACGACGTTTGTCGGCATATCGCTCTTTCAGTTCAAGTAGTTCTTCACTAATAATTTCAAGTAGCTTCTCTTCATCTGCAAGAATAGCACGAAGTTCTGCAATTAATAATTGAAGATCATTATACTCTTCTTCAATTTTATCTCTTTCCAAACCTGTTAAGCGCTGGAGACGCATATCAAGAATTGCTTGCGCTTGACGTTCAGAAAGGTCAAACTGAGCCATTAATTCAGTTTTTGCTTCATTTGTCGTTTTAGATGCACGAATAAGTGTAATAATCGCATCAATATTATCAAGGGCTATTCTTAACCCTTCGAGAATATGCGCACGGTCTTCTGCTCTACGTAAATCATATTGAGTACGTCTACGGATGACGACTTTTTGATGTTCTAAGTAATGATATAAAATTTCTTTCAATGCAAGAACTTTTGGTTGTCCATCAACGAGTGCAAGCATATTAATACCGAAGCTAGACTGTAAAGCTGTTTGCTTATATAGGTTATTTAATAATACATTGGCATTTGCATCGCGTCTGACTTCAATAACAATGCGCATACCTGTCCGATCTGATTCATCACGCAAGTCGGAAATACCTTCAATTGCTTTTTCACGTACTAAGTCAGCAATTTTCTCGATTAAACGTGCTTTGTTTACTTGATAAGGTAATTCGTTAACAAGAATGGTTTCTCTTCCATTCGCCTTTTGTTCGATTTCTACTCTACCGCGAACAATAACTGAACCTTTACCTGTTTCATAAGCTCTTCGAATTCCACTGAGTCCCATAATAATCCCACCTGTAGGAAAATCAGGACCCGGTATTATATCTAGTAATTCTTCTGTCGTAATGGCAGGATTATCAGCTAAAGCTAGAACTGCGTCTATCGTTTCTCCGAGATGGTGAGGTGGAATATTTGTCGCCATTCCAACCGCGATGCCGGAAGAACCGTTGACAAGCAAGTTTGGAAAACGGCTTGGTAAAACGACCGGCTCTCTCTCTTGTTCATCATAATTGTCTTGATAATCGACTGTGTCTTTATTAATATCGCGTAATAATTCCATCGCAATACGGGACATACGGGACTCTGTGTAACGCATTGCAGCTGCTGAGTCACCATCTACAGATCCGAAGTTTCCGTGACCATCCACTAACATATAGCGCATATTGAAATCTTGTGCCAGTCGAACCATTGTATCGTAAACAGCACTATCACCATGTGGATGATATTTACCAATTACATCGCCCACAATACGTGCAGATTTCTTATGTGGTTTATCTGCGGTATTTCCAAGATCTTGCATTGCATATAAAATACGGCGATGAACCGGTTTAAGTCCATCCCTTACATCAGGGAGCGCACGAGAAACAATTACACTCATCGCATAGTCAAGGAATGAGTTCTTCATTTCAGTACTTATGTTAATTCCCTTAACACCACGATTTGGCACATCTGCCATATTGAAAAGCTCCTTTCAATTTCTTTTTGATTACGTATCTATGTTTTGAACATACTTTGCATTTTCTTCAATGAAAATTCTACGTGGTAGAACTTCATCACCCATTAATTGTTGGAAAGTTTCATCCGCCGTTATTGTATCGTCAAGTTCGACTTGGAGTAATGTTCGTTGATCAGGATCCATTGTTGTATCCCAAAGTTGTGTTGCATCCATCTCTCCTAAACCTTTATAGCGCGTAATTACTGGTTTTGGCGATTGTGACATTCTTTGTAGAATTTCCTGAAGTTGTTCATCTGTATAGCAATACTCTTCTGTTCGTCCTTGTTTTACACGATAGAGCGGTGGCTGTGCGATATATATATAACCCGCTTCCACAAGTGGTCTCATAAAACGGAAGAAAAATGTTAACAAAAGTGTGCGGATATGCGCACCGTCAACATCTGCATCTGTCATAATGACAACTTTATGATAGCGTGCCTTTTCAAGAATAAATTCTTCTCCAATTCCTGTACCTAGTGCTGTAATCATTGCACGAATCTCTGCATTCCCTAAAATTCGATCAAGTCGTGCTTTTTCTACGTTTAAGATTTTTCCTCTCAGCGGTAAGATTGCTTGGAAGTGACGATCACGTCCACTTTTCGCAGATCCTCCTGCTGAGTCACCTTCAACGATGTACAATTCACTAATTGCTGGATCCCGAGATGAACAGTCTGCAAGTTTTCCTGGAAGACTTGATACTTCAAGCACTGATTTTCTACGTGTAAGTTCACGTGCATTTTTTGCAGCCATTCGAGCTTGTGCCGCAACTAAGCTTTTATCAATGATTTTATGAGCTACAGATGGATTTTCAAGTAAAAATCTTTGGAAACCCTCAGAGAACAATGAATTCGTTATCGTGCTGACTTCAGAGTTCCCAAGCTTTGTTTTAGTTTGCCCCTCAAATTGTGGATCTGGGTGCTTAATTGAAATAATCGCGGTCAAACCTTCTCGTACATCGTCGCCCGATAAGTTTTGGTCGCCTTCTTTCAAACCACCATTTTTGCGTCCATAATCATTTACAACACGGGTTAATGCAGTTTTGAAACCTGATTCATGCGTTCCACCTTCATAAGTGTTGATATTATTTGCAAATGAATACAAATTTTCAGCATAACCGCTATTATATTGCATAGCAATTTCAATGGATATGCCGTCCTTTTCACCTTCAACGAAGATTGGTTCTTCATGAATCGGTTCTTTCTTTTTATTTAAATGTTCGACGTATGATTTAATACCGCCTTCGTAGTAATAAGTATCGGTACGTCCCTCGTCATCACGATCATCTGTAATCGTTACACGAAGTTTACGATTCAAGTAAGCAAGTTCTCTTAAGCGATTCGCAAGAATATCATAATCATAAATGGTCGATTCCGTAAAAATTTCAGGATCTGCTTTAAAACGGACTTTTGTTCCAGTTTCTTCTGATGCCCCAATTTCCTTGAGTTCGACTGTTGGAATGCCTTTTTCAAATTTAATATAATATTCTTTCTGGTCACGTCGGACAAATACTTCGGTCTCCATCGACAAAGCGTTTACGACAGCTGCACCAACGCCGTGTAATCCACCGGAAACTTTATAGCCACCACCGCCGAATTTACCACCAGCGTGAAGAACGGTCATGATGACTTCAACAGCAGGTCTACCTGTAGATTCTTGTATCCCAACTGGAATACCTCGACCATTATCTACAACGCAAATCCAATTATCTTTTTCCATTGTTACTTCGATATGGTCACAATGACCAGCTAGTGCTTCATCAATACTATTATCAACAATTTCCCATACAAGATGATGAAGTCCTCTTGAACTAGTTGTCCCGATATACATACCTGGACGCTTTCTTACAGCCTCGAGTCCTTCAAGTACTTGTATTTGGGCTTCATCATAGGCCTCTAAATTCTTTTCTTCCATTGCCAAGCTTGTTCACCTTTCCTTTCTGAACGTATACCACCTAGCATGGTACGTGTATCCATAAAACTTAATTTTCTTCTTTATGGATAACTTCTCCTGCTTTTACTTCGAATATATTGGCTTGGCGAATTGTTTCATGGTCAATACCGGTTATATTCGTTGTTGTTACAAAGGTTTGAACTTCTCCTTGTATTGTATTCAGTAAATGAGACTGCCTAAAATCATCCAATTCGGATAGGACATCATCCAAAAGTAATACCGGTGATTCTCCCACTTCTTGTTTCACAAGTTCAATTTCAGCGAGTTTCAAAGATAAAGCTGTCGTTCGTTGTTGACCTTGTGAGCCAAACGTTTGGATGTCATATCCATTGACGAAAAAATGCAGGTCATCACGATGCGGACCAATCAGAGTTAATCCTCTTTCTAACTCGCGCGGTCGCATCTCAAGTAATCTTTGTTCTAGTATAGATTCCATTACTTCTTGAGTCTGCCCCGATTCGATACCTTTTAATGTTCCATAAGATACTTTAAGTGTTTCCATTCCTCGGGAAATACCTTTATGAATCGGTTCAGCCCATTTTTGAAGAAGTTCCATGAAATAAAATCTTTTACGAATAATTTGTACAGCCACTTGAATATACTGCTCAGTATAAACATCGAACATGACATCACTAAAATTAGATTTTCCGCGATTAGCTCTTAATATCGCGTTCCGCTGTTTTAATATTTTTTGAAAAGTTGAGAGATCATGTAGGTACACCGGAGAAATCTGTCCGATTTCCATATCAAGAAATCGTCTTCTCACAGATGGACTACCTTTAACCAGATTTAAATCCTCTGGAGCAAACATCACAACATTTAGTTGACCTATATAAAGACTTAAACGATTTTGTTCGAGATGGTTAACTCTTGCCCTTTTTCCTTTTTTGGAAATAACGAGTTCTAGAGGAAGTCGTCCATATTTGCGCTGGACGCTACCTTCTATTTTACCATACTCTTCGTCCCAACGTATTAAATCGCGATCATTCGATGTTCTGTGCGATTTGGCCATGGATAGTACGTAAATAGCTTCCATGACATTTGTTTTCCCTTGAGCATTTTCACCAATCAATACATTGATTTCAGGAGAAAAGGATAAATCAAGGGTTTTATAGTTACGGTAATTGGTTAAAGCAAGTTGCTCAATAAACATCCGATGTTCCAGAAGGCATTTCAATAATTTTAAATGTGCCGACATCAGGCAGTTTTATAACGTCGTCATGACGTAATTTTTTACCACGGCGCTGCTCTTCTTCACCATTTACATGAACAATATGTTCATCGAGATACCATTTTGCCATCCCACCCGAACTAATAGCATTCGTCATCTTCAAAAGTTGGCCAAGTGTTATAAACTCTGTATTTATTTCTAAATCGTTCAATTAGCGTTCAACCTTTCATAATTTAGTAGTTCTTTCTATTTTACAAGAACTTTGGCTAGAAGTAAAAAAGATAGTCAATAATTGACTATCTTTTCGTCTTAATATGTTCTAACAGGAAGAATCAGTTGAAGTATTGTGTCATCATTGACTGATTTTAAGATGAATGGTCGCATTGCACCGGTAAATTGGATTTCAACATCTTGTCCGTCAATTGCACGTAAGGCATCCATCATGTATTTTGCACTGAATGATATTTTGAGAGCATCACCCGTTACGCTAATGGCTTCTACCATCTCTTCAACATTTCCTACTTCTGGAGAATTTGAAGAGATTTCAATTAATTTTCCTTCATCTGTTGAAAACCGAACAATATTATTCCGTTCTTCTCTTGCTAACAATGATGCACGATCAATTGCTTGAAGTAAAGATCGACCATTTACAATGATTGATGTTTTATTCTCCGTAGGGATTAATCTTGATGTATCTGGATAATTACCTTCAAGTAATCGAGAGTAAAATAAAACGTTCGCTGTTTTAAAGAGGATTTGCTGTTCAGTAATTAGAATTTCAATTGACTCATTTGAATCAGGTAAGATTTTATTTAATTCTTGAAGACTTTTACCTGGAATTACAATGCTTAATGGATCTACTGGCATTTCTTCAGGCGATGTGAGTCTTCTAGCAAGTCTGTGACTATCTGTTGCTACACAAGAAAGTTTGCCGTTTTCAGTTACCCATTGGACACCTGTCAAAATCGGTCGCGTTTCTTGTTGAGATACTGCAAATACTGTTTCTCGAATGATTGATTTCATCAAATCTGCTGGTAGTGAGAAACTATGTTCATCTTTAACGTCTGGTAACACTGGATAGTCATCAGGGTTTGAGCCGATCAATTTAAATTCTGATTTACCTGAACGTATTAAGGCTTGAAAACCATCTTTTACTTCGATTTTCACTTCGTTTGTTGGAAGTTTTCGAATGATTTCACTGAAAACTTTTGCCTGTAATACAATGTTTCCAACATTACTTACTTTTATAAGTTGTTCCCCATCACGTTCTGCAGGAATAAATGTACAAATAGTAATATCTGAGTCACTACCTGTCATTGTCATTCCACTTTCAGTAACCTCGATTTTTATACCCGTTAAAATGGGAATTGCTACTTTCTGACTGATTGCTTTCATAACATCATTTAAGCCATTGAGAAGTTCATCTCTTCTAATTTCAAATTTCATTTCATACCCTCGCTTATATATTTATATTAGTTATTAAAGATAGTAGTAATAGTAATAGGGGCTGTGGATACGTGGATAAGTGCTATAACATTATTAAACTCACGTTATCCACTTGTTCATAACTAGTTTATAAGTATGCACTAGTTATTATAGGTTACTAACAGTCTAACCTCGCCCAAGTAGTTTCTTTATATCTTGAATATCCTGTTGAAGTAATTGATCTTCTTCTAACATTCCACGAATTTTATCATGCGCATGAATCACGGTTGAGTGGTCGCGTCCACCAAATTCTGAACCGATTTTTGGTAAAGAAAAATCAGTTAGCTCCCTTGATAAGTACATCGCGATTTGACGTGGAAAAGCAATCGCACGGGTTCGTTTTTTTGCAGAAAAGTCTTCTAAACGCATGTTAAAATGACCACCGACTGTTTTTTGAATATCTAAGATAGTAACAGTGCGTGGTGTGTCATTTGGAATAATATCTTTTAATGCATCTGCAGCTAAATCCATTGTAATGTCGCGATTTACCAAAGATGAGTATGCGACAACTCGAATAAGTGCACCTTCTAATTCACGTATATTCGTGTCAATTTGATTGGCAATATACGTCATGACTTCGTTTGGAATGTCCAACAGTCCATCAGCTTTTGCTTTTTTACGTAAAATTGCAATTCTTGTCTCTAAATCCGGCGGTGTGATATCTGTAATTAGCCCCCATTCAAAACGGGATCTTAGTCGATCTTCTAGCGTTGGAATTTCCTTTGGCGGCCGGTCACTGGATATGACAATTTGCTTAGATTCTTCATGAAGTGTATTAAACGTATGGAAAAATTCTTCTTGGGTTTGTTCTTTTCCAGCAAGGAATTGAATATCATCTATTAGAAGTACATCTACACTTCTGTATTTATTTCGAAATTCAACTGCCTTGTTATCACGAATTGAATTGATGAACTCATTGGTAAATTTTTCGGAAGTTAGATAAACAACCTTAGCATCAGGGTTTTGATCGATTACATAATGACCAATTGCGTGCATTAAGTGGGTTTTACCTAAGCCGACGCCTCCATAAATGAATAGCGGGTTATAAGCTTTTGCAGGGGCTTCCGCGACAGCTAAAGATGCTGCATGCGCAAAACGGTTTCCAGAGCCGATGACAAACGTGTCAAATGTATATTTTGAATTCAACATACCAGTTTTCGAGTTAGAACGGACTCTTTCGACAGTTTTTTCAATAGGTTTTGGCAACATAATATCATTTTCCTGCATATCTTTTGGCACAATAAATTGAATTAACCGATCTTCACCAGTTAATTCAGATAAGATTCCCGTTATTAAATGGACATAATGATTTTCAAGCCAATCTTTCGCAAATGAGTTAGGAGCGGCGATTGTTACAACCTCTTCTTCATAAGAGATCAGTTTCGTCGATTTCAACCACGTTTCAAAACTTGGCCTTGAAATTCTTTCTTCTATTTGGGCTAACACTTTAATCCATAATTCTTCAAGGTGTTTCAATTAACTACCTCCTTTACGTTGTATTTTATCTATGCGAGAATATGTATTATACACATAGTTCACTCGTGTGGATAACAATTATGCAAAAGTGGGGAAAAAATTATCCACAACCTATCAACAATTGTGGATAACAAATTAAACTTTTAAATTGTGCACAATTAAATCTTTATCATTGTAACAGGCAATGCTGATTATTACAAGGAGTCAAAGGGCTTATCCACAACTTAATTCATTGTGAACAAAACCGTTATCCACAGGCTTTTATATGTGAAAATCATGTCGATAACTGTCGACTAAAAAAAAATGATGAAAAAATATATGCACAGAGAAGTAGTCTTATTCGATTTCGATATGTGGATAACTAATAATGGTACATAGAAATAAAGAATTGATCCACTTGAAATAAATGATTGACTTTTTGATTGAATTTCTCTATACTAATTAGGACTGTCACTCGGTATCAATGACAATCAATCAGGAGGTGTCTTAATAACATGTCTAAACGTACATTCCAACCAAATACAAGAAAACGTAGTAAAGTTCACGGCTTCCGTGCAAGAATGAGCACGAAAAGTGGGCGCAGAATTCTTGCAGCTCGTCGCCTCAAAGGAAGAAAAAAACTTTCAGCTTAAGGCCACTGACATTCAGTGGTCTTTTTTTTTGTAGAAGTTGTTTCGAAAAGGTCTATATAGAACAAGATGAAGCTAATGAAATCTTTTCGAATTGATATAAACAATACTAGTAACGGAGCAGGTGTATCTTTTAATGAATAAACGCCAGCGAATAAAAAAAGATAAAGAATTTCAAGTCGTTTTTAAAAATGGTAAATCATTTGCGAATCGGCAATTTGTTGTTTACTGTTATCCAAAAGAGGGACAAGAGGAATTTCGGATTGGACTCTCCGTCAGTAAAAAAATCGGCAATGCAGTGACAAGAAATCGTATAAAACGATATTTAAGACAAGCTTTTTTGGAAATAAAAGATGAAATTAAAAGTGATATGGATTATGTTATAATCGCCAGGCATCAAGCAGCGACTAAGGACTTTCATGAAACAAAAAAGAGTTTGCAACATGTATTACGAATTGCAAAAGTGATCCAAAGAAAGCGTAAGTAGAAACCTACATATGAAAATGTTAGACTGTTAAGCAAGAAGTTACGATTTGGGGGAGCCAATTTGAATAAGAGAATAGGACTTGTACTCATGTTAACGATGCTGTCATTATTTTTGGCAGGATGTACTGAATTTAATGAACCGATTTATCAAGATAGCGAAGGTTTTTGGAATAAATACATTGTTTGGCCGTTAGTTTCATTAATTACACTTTTTAAAGAATTACTAGGCACTTACGGTTATGGAATTGTTGCAGTAACAATTGTGATTCGTTTAGTTCTCTTACCATTAATGATTAAACAAACACAGAGCTCGAAAAAAATGCAAGAAATACAACCAGAACTGAATGCTTTAAAAGAAAAGTACAAATCTAAAGATGCAGTAACTCAAGAAAAATACCGAACTGAAATGCAAAAAATCATGACAGAACGAAAAATCAATCCAGCTGCAGGTTGTTTACCAATCTTCGTGCAAATGCCAATATTGATTGGATTTTATCATGCGATTAGCCGTATGAACAATACACCCGAAATTGAGTTAGGCTCTATTCTCTGGTTCCAACTTGCTGAACCAAGTATTACCCTTGCAATCCTTGCAGGAATCATGCAATTCATCGTTCTGCGCACAGGACCTGCAATGGCCAACCCGCAAATGAAAATGATGATGTATATTATGCCAGTATTTATAGTTGGAATTGGTGTAATCTTACCAGCAGCACTTTCATTGTATTGGGTAATTGGTAATATTATTTCTGTCATCCAAAACTATTTCATTTACAAACCTAAGAAAGATGAAGTGGTACCTGCAAAAGTAGGAGGGAAAAGAAAATGACAATGATGACGCAAAGCGGAGCCACTGTTGAAGAGGCGATCGAAGCGGCATTACAAACACTCGATGTCTCCCGCGATAAAGTAAAGGTAGAAATACTTAATCAGGGTAGAAAAGGTTTTTTTGGTATCGGATCAAAAGAAGCAGAAGTGAAAATTACTGTCATTGAAGAAAAGAGTCTTATTGAAAAGCATGTAGAAGAAGTTGTAATGAAAGAAACATTGGAAAAAGAAGATGCTACTTCTGTTGAAGTATTGGAAGCGACAGAAGAAGCGGAGGTTACTGAATTAGTAGGTGATGAAGGCGCTATTTTAGAAACCCAGCAATATTTGACAGACGTTGCGAAATCAATGGGCATCCATGATCTTGCTATTTCTTATCAAATAACTGGAAAGTATGTCAATTTCCAACTAGAAAGTAAAAAGGCGGCTTTATTAATTGGAAAACGTGGTCAAACATTGAATGCGTTGCAACAATTAGGCCAACTAGTAGCCAATAAATATGCAGATCAATTCAAAGTTGTACGAATCGATGTAGGAGATTATCGAATGCGACGTGAACAATCACTAGAGCAACTAGCAGAAAGAATGGCAGACCGAGCCATTCGGACGGGTCGAAAAGTTCAACTTGAACCAATGCCAGCTTATGAAAGAAAAGTTATTCATCATTCTCTCTCCAGTCGGTTGGATATTGAAACCTATTCAGAAGGATCGGATCCATATCGTTATCTAGTCATCGAACCAATCAGGTAAAAAGAAAATCCTGTAAAGAGTATCATACTCTTTACGGGATTTTTTTATGATCATGAAATGAAATTATCCACAAAATTTATTGTGAAGTACTATGACGTTCGACATATTTATGTTAATATATTATGTTAGGAAGTCATGTCCGGAATTACGTTATCCACATGTGCGTAACTAATAAGGAAGGTGAGAACTGTGCATTTTGATACGATCGCTGCAATTTCAACTCCAATGGGAGAAGGGGCAATTGCGATTGTTAGATTAAGTGGGGATGAAGCAATTCAAATCGCAAACCGCGTATTTAAATCTCCAGGAGAAAAAAGGTTAATAGAGGAACAATCCCATACAATCCATTACGGACACTTAGTAAATCCTAAATCAGGCGAAACTGTAGAAGAAGTAATGGTATCTTTAATGAAAGCCCCAAAAACCTTCACGCGAGAAGATGTCGTGGAAATTAATTGTCATGGTGGAATTGTTGCAGTTAATCGTGTGCTGGAACTCATTTTGACAGAGGGCGCACGTCTTGCAGAACCTGGTGAATTTACAAAACGTGCTTTTTTAAACGGTCGTATTGATCTGTCGCAATCAGAGGCAGTCATGGATTTGATCCGTGCAAAAACAGATCGCGCGATGAATGTAGCACTGGGTCAAATGGAAGGAAAACTTTCAAAACTAATCGGCGAATTACGTAATACGTTAATAGAGACACTTGCACAGGTTGAAGTGACGATAGATTATCCAGAATATGATGACGTCGAAGAGATGACCATTCCACTGATGTTGGATAAATGCACATGGGTTAAAGAGGAAATTGGTAAATTACTTCGAACTTCTTCGCAAGGGAAAATATTAAGAGAAGGCTTATCTACAGTGATCATCGGAAGACCAAACGTAGGTAAATCCTCACTTTTAAATAGCTTAGTACAAGAAAATAAAGCCATCGTAACTGACATAGCAGGTACAACGCGTGATATAATTGAAGAATACGTCAATGTACGCGGCGTTCCACTCCGTCTTGTTGACACAGCTGGAATTCGTGAAACTGAGGACATTGTAGAGCGAATCGGCGTTGAACGATCAAGGCAAGTCTTAAAAGAAGCAGATTTAATTTTATTAGTGCTGAATAGTGCTGAAGAATTATCGATAGAAGATGAAAGACTCTTTGATGCAATCGCTGGAATGGATACAATCGTAGTGATTAATAAAACCGATCTCCCTCTAAAATTGGATATGAAAAAGGTTGAAGACCTTACCAATGAGGGTGTGATTATTAAGACTTCACTTCTTCAAGATGAGGGGATTGACGAACTTGAAGATGCGATTGCCAAACTCTTTTTCGAAGGAAATCTTGAATCAGAAGATTTAACATATGTATCTAATGCAAGACATATTGCCTTGCTTCATAAAGCCCATAAAACAATAGAGGACGCACTCGTAGCTGCTGAAGCTGGCGTTCCTGTAGATATGATTCAAATCGACTTAACACGCACATGGGAAATCCTTGGAGAAATTGTCGGGGATACCGTACAAGAAGGTCTTATCAATGAATTGTTTTCTCGTTTTTGCCTCGGAAAATAAAAAAGGTTGGTATTAAATACTACCTGTATAGAAGGAAGGAAAAGAACATGCCAAACAAATTTGAAGCCGGCACGTTCGATTGTATCGTTATCGGTGCCGGTCACGCTGGTGTAGAAGCTGCATTAGCTTCAGCTCGTATGGGTGCATCGACGCTCGTTTTAACATTAAATCTTGATATGGTTGCCTTCATGCCGTGTAACCCATCTATTGGTGGGCCTGCAAAAGGTATTGTTGTGCGTGAAATTGATGCACTCGGCGGCGCAATGGGGAAAGTAATCGATAAGACCCATATTCAAATGCGGATGTTAAACACTGGGAAAGGCCCTGCAGTTCGTGCGCTTCGTGCACAATTGGATAAAGTACTCTATCAACAAGAAATGAAACGCATTCTTGAAGAAGAGGAGAACTTAGTATTACGTCAAGCATCCGTTGATGAGTTAATAATCGAAGAAGATGAAGTAACAGGTGTAATCACGCAAGTTGGCGCAGTCTATCGTGCTAAAACCGTAATCATTACAACAGGAACATTCTTACGTGGTGAAATTGTGATTGGGAAAATAAGATATTCAAGTGGGCCAAATAACCAAATGCCATCGATTAAGCTTGCTGATAATCTTCGTGCCTTAGGATTCGATATGGTTCGTTTTAAAACAGGAACGCCACCACGTGTGAATAGCCGGACAATCGATTACAGTAAAACTGAAATTCAACCTGGTGATGTGGAACCACGTGCATTTAGTTTTGAAACAACTGAATATATTCTAGACCAATTGCCTTGTTGGCTCACACATACATCTCCTCTAACTCATGAGATTATCAATGAAAACTTACATTTATCACCGATGTATTCTGGAGAAAAGATTGGACCTGGACCACGTTATTGTCCATCAATAGAAGATAAAATTGTTCGATTTAATGATAAATCACGTCATCAAATTTTCTTAGAACCTGAAGGCAGAAATACAGAAGAAGTATATGTTCAAGGATTGTCAACGAGCTTGCCGGAACATATTCAAAAAAGATTGATTGAAAGTGTCCCAGGTCTTGAAAAGGCAGAAATGATGAGAGCTGGTTATGCGATTGAATATGATTCAATTATTCCAACACAATTAAAGCCAACACTTGAAACTAAGAAAATTCGGAATCTCTATACAGCTGGACAACTTAATGGTACATCCGGCTATGAAGAGGCAGCTGGACAAGGAATTATGGCAGGTATTAATGCAGCGGCAAGAGCACTTGGAAAAGATGAACTGATTCTTAGTCGCTCCGATGGGTATATTGGTGTACTAATAGATGACCTAGTCACAAAAGGTACGAATGAACCTTATCGACTTCTTACTTCCCGTGCAGAATATCGTTTGCTCCTTCGTCATGACAATGCAGATCTTCGTTTGACCGAAATCGGGTATAATCATGGACTTGTCAGTGATAAAAGATATGAGAACTATTTGTCAAAACAAAAGAAAATAGATGATGAAGTGACGAGACTTCGTAAAACGACTGTGAAGCCTGCGGCACATGTTCATGAAATTATGATGGAAACGACAAGTTCCGAATTAAAAGAACCAATGAAAGCAGCAAATCTGTTGAAACGCCCGGAAATTAGTTATGATCAGATTGCAAGAATCATTCCGTTAACTGAAAGCCTATCTGCTGATGTTGTAGAGCAAGTTGAAATATTCATTAAGTATGAAGGTTATATTGAAAAATCTATGCAACAAGTTGAAAGAATGAACAAAATGGAAGATAAAAAAATTCCTGATAACATCGATTATGATGCGATTTCTGGTATTGCCTCTGAAGCGAAAAGTATGTTGAATAAAGTAAGACCACTTTCAATTGCACAAGCATCACGTATGCCAGGCGTAAACCCAGCAGACATATCAATTTTACTTGTTTATATAGAACAAGGAAGGATTGCAAAAATTTCAAGCTGATGAAGAAAAAGTACTACTGGTGTGGAAAATATTGACGTCCACACCAGTTTTTTTACATAGGGAGGGATGCAAATGAATAAAGAGCAATTTCTAACCGCATTAAAAGAACATGGAATCGAATTATCCGAAAAACAACAACATCAATTTACGATCTATTTCGATCAATTGGTTGAATGGAACGAAAAAATGAATTTAACAGCCATTACAGATGAGCCTTCCGTCTATTTAAAACATTTCTACGACTCGATATCTGCTGCTTTTTATGTTGACTTTGATAAAAAACTGACAATTTGTGATGTTGGTGCAGGTGCAGGATTTCCGAGCATTCCGCTGAAAATCTGTTTTCCAAAACTAGAAGTGACAATCGTAGACTCATTAAATAAACGAATTGGATTTTTAGAGCATTTAGCAGAGCAATTAGAACTTGAACAGGTTCATTTTGTGCATGCAAGAGCTGAAGATTTCGGACAAAACAGAAAATATCGAGAGCAATTTGATATTGTGACAGCTAGAGCAGTTGCAAGGTTATCAGTTCTATCTGAGTTATGTGTTCCATTGGTAAAAAAGGGTGGACAATTTATCGCAATGAAAGGTGCCGCAGCTAAAGAAGAACTTAAAGATGCTGAAAAACCACTTGCTGTTCTTGGCGCAAAACTTGCAGAGAAGCACTCATTTTTATTACCATTAGAAGAAAGTGAACGCGGCATATTTATTTTCAATAAAGTAAAAAGTACGCCAAGTAAATATCCGCGAAAGCCAGGTATTCCAAATAAAACACCAATTCAATAAAATGTTTCACGTGGAACATTTTATTGGGTTAGAAGGTTTATTAATAGATTTGTCGAAATAGATATATAGTATGGGGAAGTTTGAAAAGGTGGTGCAATGAATGAAAAGTCCTTTTTCACGTTTTTTTGGTGGAGAAAAAGAAGCTGATTTAGATACGGATGAGGAACGTCATGAACAGATAGAAAAAATTGCGATTGACGCGATAAGACCAAATAAATATCAGCCTAGATCTGTATTTTCTGAAGAGAAAATCGAGGAACTTGCTAGAACAATTCATACACATGGCGTCATTCAACCAATTGTCATTCGTTCTGTTGGCGATGGGAAGTTCGAAATTATTGCTGGTGAACGAAGATACCGGGCAATGAAACTTCTAGAATGGACAGAAGTACCAGCAATTGTTAGAGATTTGGATGATAGGGAAACAGCCTCCATCGCGTTAATAGAAAACTTGCAAAGAGAAGAGTTAACACCTATAGAGGAAGCATATGCATACGAGCAGTTATTAGAATTGCATTCATTAACACAGGAAGCACTCGCGCAGCGTTTAGGAAAAGGACAATCCACAATTGCTAATAAGCTGCGGTTACTTAAGTTGCCAGAAGAAATTAAAACGGCAATTATGAGAAAAGAACTCTCGGAACGTCATGCACGTGCACTTATGCCTTTAAAGGATCCAGACCTGCAAATTGCGTTATTAGAAGAAGTAATTGAAAAACAACTCAATGTAAAACAATTAGAAGAACGAGTATATAAACAATTAAACCCAGAAAAGAATAAGAAAACAGTGCAAAAGAGAATATCAGTTAGTCGGGATGTTCGAATTGCATTAAATACGATTAAACAATCTCTTAATCTAGTTTCTAAAAGTGGTATAGATGTAGAAACAGAGGAAGAGGATTTAGAGGATTATTACAAAATCACAGTTAAAATCCCGAAGAAAAAGTAAAATACTCTTGCTCAAACCGGCAAGAGTATTTTTATGAACTATTATATATTTGGTCAAATTGAATGATAATGATGAAATTTTTAGGTAGGAAGCAGGTGCAGGCGTGGGAAGAATTATAGCGATTGCCAACCAAAAGGGTGGTGTCGGAAAAACAACAACATCTGTTAATCTAAGTGCATGCCTTGCTCATATAGGCAAAAAAGTCTTAATTATTGATACAGATCCACAAGGGAATGCTACGAGTGGTGTGGGTATCAATAAAGGAGATGTTCAAAACTGTATTTATGATATATTGATAGATGATGTTGATATGAATGATGTGATATTGCCAACGAAAGTGGAAAATCTAGATATTATACCCGCAACAATTTCATTGGCAGGTGCTGAGATAGAACTGGTGTCAACGATTTCAAGAGAAGTTCGAATGAAACATGCAATTCAGAGTGCAAAAGATAAGTATGATTACATTATTATTGATTGTCCACCTTCATTGGGTTTACTTACAATCAACGCATTGACTGCATCTGATGCAATTTTAATACCCGTGCAGTGTGAATACTATGCACTAGAAGGATTGAGTCAATTATTAAGTACAATTCGACTCGTTCAAAAACACTTAAATGAGAATCTAACCATTGATGGAGTTCTACTCACAATGTTTGATGCAAGAACCAACTTAGGGATTCAAGTAATCGAAGAAGTCAAAAAGTATTTTCAAGATAAAGTGTACAAAACAATTATTCCAAGAAACGTAAGATTAAGTGAAGCGCCAAGCCATGGTGAACCAATTATCGTTTATGATTCTAGGTCACGTGGCGCGGAAGTGTATTTAGAGCTTGCAAAGGAAGTGGTGCACAATGGCTAAAGGTCTCGGTAAAGGGATTAACGCTTTATTTCCAGGCGAATCATTATCAAAGGCAGAATTAGTAGAAAAAGTACATCTAAAAAGTATCAAGCCAAATCCGTATCAACCTAGAAAAGTTTTTGATCCAGTAGCAATCGAAGAATTAAGTGATTCAATTAAGGAACATGGAATTCTTCAACCAATCATTGTAAGAAAAACCGGTATGACTTACGAAATTGTTGTAGGTGAAAGAAGGTTTCGGGCTGCTAAACTAGCTGGTCTAGAAGAAATACCAGCGGTCGTTCGTAATTTAACAGATGAAGAAACAATGGAACTTGCTATACTTGAAAATCTTCAAAGGGAAGATCTTACGCCGATAGAAGAGGCGGAAGCATATCATAACCTTATGGAGAATTTAAAGCTTACACAAGAACAATTAGCATTTCGACTTGGTAAAAGCAGATCACATATCGCTAATCATGTCCGACTTTTATCTCTTCCAAAAAAAATCAGAGAATTGATAACTGAAGCAAAGCTATCAATGGGTCATGGTCGAACATTACTCGGCCTAAGAACGAACGAGCAAATGTTAGCTGTTGCTGAACGTGTATTAAAAGAAGGTTTAAATGTACGCCAGCTAGAAAGTCTAGTTCAAAAAATGAACGACAATGTTCCACGTGAAACAAAAAAGAAAGAACCAGAAGATTTGTTTTTAAAGGAACGAGAATCAACATTAAGAGATTACTTCGGAACGAATGTAAGTATAAAAAAGTCTAAGAATAAAGGGAAAATTGAAATAGAGTTTTTCTCGGAAGATGATTTGGAAAGAATTCTTGAATTGCTTGATGAGTGATAAGTACCTATTTTGCGTCAAAGCAAAATAGGTACATTTTTTATTGAATTTGGATGTGATTAGATGATTTTATTTGGGTCAATCATTAACGCGCTATTAATTATTTTAGGTGCTTTCATTGGTAGATTTCTACATAACATACCTGAGCGGATGAAAGAGACCGTCATGTATGGAATTGGTTTAGCTGTTGCAGTTATTGGGATTCAAATGACGTTTGAAAGCACACAAATTTTAATCGTTATTATTAGTATCGTAGTAGGTGCTGTTCTCGGAGAATGGATTGACCTTGATGGAAAAGTAAATAGATTAGGCCATTGGATTGAACGTAAAATGCCAGCGAAGAAAAATGGGCCAGGTGTTGCACAAGGTTTTATAACGGCGACCTTAATCTTCGTTATTGGATCTATGGCGATTATTGGTGCGATTGACAGTGGGCTCCGAAATGATCATGACGTACTTGTGATGAAGGGTATTATTGATGGTTTTACTTCTATTATTCTTAGTTCGACGCTTGGAATTGGTGTTGCGATTGCAGCGGTTCCGGTATTTTTATATCAAGGAATTATTACGATATTCTCCACACAAATCAGTCAATATGTACCTGACGAATTGTTATCCTTTTTCATCTCCGAAATGACCGCAACTGGTGGACTAATGATAGTCGCTATTGGTTTGAATTTAATCGGCATTACTAAAATTAGAGTAGCTAATCTAATTCCCGGTATTCTTGTCGTAGCTATTGTTGTGACCATTGTTTATGTTCTATAATTTAGAACGGCTGTAGGCAAGCTTTAAAGCACGGGCAATTGTCCGACTCATTTCGAAAGGAAGATGAAGGCGTGTGCTTTGAAGGACTGCATATTCCATAAAACCACCGATATTAACAATTCCTTTGATTGAAATATTACCAACTGCAGGTAACTGTTTTCCAACTGCAAGTCCAGGAAACATTGCTCCGTCATGTACGACGAGTTGTCCAATTGAACTTTCCTTTCCAAGACAGGCGTCAATGGCAACTATGTATGCATTGGGGTTGGTTCTCAAGATATCTTTAAGTTGTTGTTCTAAGTTAAGGGCATGGAGCGGATTTTCAAGTGTGCCTTTAACGGGAAAAGGAAAAGTTTGAAACTCAGTTAATTTTGAACCAGTTAGGGGACCTAATGCGTCACCAGTGGAGCGATCGGTTCCGATACAGAAAAAAACGAGGTCAGTACTATGAAAAGGAATATGTTCAAGAAAAAACGTACTTAATTTCCAAATTGCCCCTGATTCTTTATAATGGATACGATAATCATATGTTGTTGTAACTGTGGCTCTCATGTGAACCCTCCATTTCAATTTTTAAATAAGTATATGCAAACTGATAGGTGATTATACGAGAGGAGGAGTTATGTGGAGGAAGTAGAAGAGCAAGCAAAAGAACAAGCAAAGAAAGTTGGAAAGTTTTTATTTAACCAAGAAACATGGATTGAATTAGGGCTCTTAGCGTTTAAAATTGTAGCTATCGTGGTAGTCGCGATGATTGTCGTTGCAATTGGTAAAATGATCATTCGACGAATGTTTACGTTGAAAATTAAAACCCGGTTACGACCGTCCGAGCGGCGGGAAAAAACGCTGTTGAAGTTGTTGGAAAACACGCTTGCTTATGTTGTTTATTTCTCGGCAATCCTTGCGATTTTGTCGGAGTTTATGAATATAAGCGGTTTGTTAGCAAGTGCAGGGGTTCTCGGATTAGCAGTTGGTTTTGGTGCCCAAAGTTTAGTGAAAGATATCATTTCTGGATTTTTCATCATCTTTGAAGATCAATTTTCAGTTGGGGATTACGTGCAAATTGGTGCGGCAATGGGAACCGTTGAAGAAATCGGACTTAGAACAACGAAAATCAGTGCTTACGGCGGGGAAATCCATATCCTGCCGAACGGCAATATTTCCGAAGTGATCAATTACTCGGTTAACAACTCACTTGCAATCGTTGATATACGAATTGGTTATGAAGTGGATATTAATAGAGCCGAAAGTTTGTTAGAAGAGTTTTTGAGTACCTTACCAATGGGATACGAAGGGTTAATCGCGAAGCCCCAATTGATTGGTGTTCAAGATCTTGCTGTTTCTGAAATCGTATTTAGGGTTACAGCTGAGACAGAACCAGTTATGCAATGGGCATTTGCACGTAAATTTAGAAAGGATTTAAAAGTCTTTTTAGATAAACATGGTATCGAAATTCCATATCCTAAAATAATGGCTTATCAAAAGAAAGAGGGGATCAGCAAAGATGAACAATAAAGAGTTCGCTTTAAATGACATTGTTGAGATGAAAAAACAACACCCTTGCGGCACAAACGCATGGAAAATCATACGAATGGGTGCAGATATCCGTATTAAGTGTGAAGGGTGCGGCCATAGTATTATGATGCCTCGTAATGAATTTACAAAGAAAATGAAGAAAGTCATTGAATCAGCGAACGGTTGATGAAATGGACATTTATGATTCTAGTCCTTATACTAGAAGGGTTATGAATGCTAAAATACATTGTATTGATATAGATGAAAGGTAGTTGACTTAAATGTCATTGACAGCAGGAATTGTAGGTCTCCCGAACGTAGGAAAATCAACATTATTTAATGCCATTACAAAAGCCGGTGCGGAGGCGGCAAATTATCCGTTTTGTACGATTGATCCGAACATAGGAATAGTAGAAGTTCCAGATGAAAGACTTGAAAAACTAACTGAACTCGTTGTGCCTAAAAAAACGGTGCCAACAGCATTTGAATTCACGGATATTGCTGGAATTGTAGAAGGTGCAAGTAAGGGTGAAGGATTAGGAAATAAATTCTTATCCCATATTCGTGAAGTGGATGCAATTTGTCAGGTGGTTCGTTGTTTCGCAGATGAGAATATTACACATGTCTCCGGAAGTGTCAATCCAATCAATGATATCGAAATTATTAACCTCGAACTCATCCTTGCCGATATGGAAAGCGTAGATAAACGGTTAGAGCGCGTGAGTAAAATGGCAAAACAAAAAGATAAAGAAGCGATGCAAGAAGAACCGGTTCTTTTAAAATTAAAAGATGCTTTTGAAGAAGAACGCCCGGCACGCTCAGTTGAATTTACGGATGATGAGTTTTCATTGATTAAAGGCATGCATTTATTGACAATCAAGCCGATGCTCTACGTGGCAAATGTTGATGAAGATGAAATTGCCAATACAGAGGAAAATGATTATGTGAAAGCAGTTCGTGACTTTGCACAAACTGATAACGCAGAAGTAATTGTCGTCTGTGCAAAAATAGAAGAAGAAATGGCAGAACTTGATGATGACGATAAAGAAATGTTTCTTGAAGAGCTAGGTATACAGGAATCAGGTCTAGATCAATTAATTCGAGCGACATATAATCTACTAGGTTATGCGACTTACTTTACAGCGGGCGTACAGGAAGTTCGTGCTTGGACATTCCGTAAAGGGATGAAAGCACCACAATGTGCGGCAATTATTCATACAGACTTCGAAAGAGGATTCATACGTGCAGAAACTGTTGCCTATGATGATTTAGTAGAAGCTGGTTCCATGATCGCTGCAAAGGAAAATGGGAAAGTACGCCAGGAAGGAAAAGAATACGTCGTCAATGATGGAGACGTTATCTTATTCCGTTTTAACGTATAAATGTAAAAGAACTCTTGAAGTTGGCTGAAATGCCACTTGCAAAGAGTTCTTTTTTTATTGGCCAATAGTTTCGGGTGAATACACGTAGAGTCTTGGTAATTTTGGATCATCTTTTATTAGCCAATGGTCAGGCGATTTTTTCAGTTGTTTATACATAGCAAAGTCCCCGACGGCACCACCGATTAATAATGCAGACAATATAATGAGCACGCCACTGCCTGTATAGAGGCCGATTAGTGCTGGAAGGATGCCGGTAAGCCAAAAGGGAAGAAGAAGCGCACCGCGTATCGCACGGTTCGTCATAAGCATATCAGTTGTTGCATAGGCTATGCCTTCCTTAAAATTGACACCTACCTTCATTCTTTTCCATGGAACTTTTGCAAATACGCGAAAGCCCAGTAAGTGAAAAAACTCATGTAAGATGATTAACAAGATGTAACCAACAAAAAGCATGAGGAATGCATAGAGTGAGAAATTGATATACACCCTGCCTTCTATGATGTAATGAATAACAAGCAAGAAGACGAGTGGAACGACAGTGAGAATAATGCCTTTCTTAGCAATGGATCTTAAGTCTACCTCAACAATTTCATTTGGTGTAGGAAGTTCGTTCAAAAATATCACCTCGTTATTATTATATAGTTAATGGTTGTATAGTAGATAGAAATATGTTACTATGTGTAGATGTGAGTAATACAATTACTTGCTCCTTGCCCACTGAATTCAGTAGGGCCAAAGTCCATAAGGAGGTGACTAAAGATGAGAAAATACGAAATTATGTACATTGTGCAACCAACAATAGAAGAAGATGCAAAAAAAGCGCTAATCGAACGTTTCGATGAGGTTCTTACATCAAATGGTGCAGAAATCATCGAGTCGAAAGAGTGGGGTAAACGTCGTCTCGCTTACGAGATTAACGACTTCCGTGAAGGTTACTACCAACTTGTAACGCTTAATGCTGAAGAAACTGCACTTGAAGAATTCAAGCGTCTTGCGAATATTAACGAAAATATTATTCGCCACATGGCAATCCGCCTTGATGCTTAATCTAGCTATAAATGGTTTAACAGTTGAAACCTACAAGATGATGATGAGGGAGGTTGAATTCTGATGATTAATAATGTCGTTTTAGTTGGCCGCTTAACAAAAGACCCTGAGCTTAAGTATACACAAGGTGGTGTTGCGGTCACACGTTTCACACTTGCTGTGAACAGACCATTCACAAACCAACAAGGTCAGCGCGAAGCTGATTTCGTTAACTGTGTAACTTGGCGCAAACAAGCAGAAAACACAGCGAACTTTTTAAAGAAAGGCAGCCTTACCGGAATCGAAGGTCGTATACAAACGAGTAACTTCGATGGTAAGGATGGCAATCGCGTCTTTATGACTGAGGTTGTTGCAGATAGTGTGCAATTCCTTGAACCTCGTGGTGCGACTGCTGGAAGATCCGAAGGTAATCCTTCGAATGCACCTTACCAAGGCGCACAGTCACAAGGCGGAGCACCTTCTCAAGGAGGAGCCCAACAACAACAACAACAATCGTATCAGCAATCTAATTACCAACCAAATCAACAAAACTATACACGTACAAACGATGATCCATTTTCGACAGGCGGAGGTCCGATAGAAGTATCAGACGACGACTTGCCGTTTTAATCATTATCGAATTTGTACATGATCAAAACAAGGAATCATTAAGATTCCTTTTACCAAGGAGGTAAACAATATGGGACAACGCCGTGGAGGCCGCAAACGCCGTAAAGTTTGTTATTTCAACTCAAATAACATTACACACATCGATTATAAAGATACTGACCTACTTAGAAAATTCGTTTCTGAGCGTGGAAAAATCTTACCTCGTCGTGTAACTGGAACAAGCGCTAAATATCAGCGTAAACTTACAGTTGCAATTAAACGTTCACGTACGATGGCACTTCTTCCGTTTAGCTCGGAAGAAAGATAATCTAACAAAATATAGACCGTCTTACACTGGTTTCATCCAGTTTAGGACGGTTTTTTTAACTTTTTTAAAGCAGAGTTGATGATGAATCATAAATTCTCTTTTGGTTTATAAACAGCAATCATGATATAATTAAAGTTATATCTGTTTGAACATCGGAATTCTTAAGCGCTGAAATAATATAGAAATAAGCATTCAAATTATCGGAGGAATTCTACTTATGCAAGACAACTCAACCAAACGCATTCTTTATGGGATGTTGATGATGCTATTATTTATCATCCTAATCGGCGTAACAATATATATTCCGCTTGTAGGCGGCTTGACGATGCTTTTCATTCCGCTACCTATTATTCTCTTCAGATTAGACTATGGCCGCATCCCATCCCTTCTCCTTTTAACAATTGGCTTACTGATATCAATCGTAATAGGCGGTGTAATCGCAGCGCTTATCGCACTGATATTCGGTTTGATAGGTTTTATCATTGGAGACACAGTTAGCCAGAAAAACACAAAGTTGTATACGTTCATGTCTACTGGACTCACACTACTCATAAGCCTCGTTTTAACCTATGTGGCAGTTGTTCTAATTTTTAAAGTGAACGTAATTGAAAGTCTGATGGATGGGCTACGGGATTCACAGGAGCGTGCAACAAAGCTCTTGGTGCAATATGGTGAACTACCTGAAAATTTTCAAACGCAAATGACTGATCTCATCACTTTTTATGAATTGGCAATTCCATCGTTTATTATCATCATTGCGTTTAGTTTAGCCTTTTTGATTGTTGTTTTGAACCTACTTATTGTCAAGAAAATGGGACACAATCCACCCAAATTTCCATCGTTTAGAACAATGAAGCTCCCAGTCATCCTATTATGGTGTTATTTAGTTGTTGTACTCGTCCCATTCATTGCACCTCCTACCCAAGGCTCTACAATGGAGCTAACGGTCGTGAATGCATCTGTCATTTTGAGATTCTTATTTATGATTCAGGGGATCTCCTTCATTCATTATTATTTAAATGAAGTAAAATCACCGAAGTGGTTAATGGTCATTTCAACGATACTCGCCCTTTTAATAAGTCAGCTCACCATTTTGATAGGTATTCTAGATGTGGGTATGAATATTCGTGCATGGATCGGGAGAAACAAATCGAAATAGGAGGTGACAACAATGAACTCTTTTTTTAGGAAAAGAACAATACGCTATCCATTAGCGGTGTTGTCGCTTTTGGGCTCTGTGGCGGCAGTATTTTTACTAATGTCTCAATTTTGGGCAGGTCTTATCTTTTTTGTTTTGTTTGCAATTTCAATGGGAATTGCATGGAAAACAGAGGAACAAACCTATCTTGAAACCGAAAAACATATACAGACTCTTTCCTATCGTATGAAAAAAGTAGGGGAAGAAGCCCTTCTTGAGTTGCCAATTGGCATTATCCTTATAAATGAAAGCCGAGGGATTGAGTGGGCAAATCCATATGCTTCAAATATATTTGAGTTACCTTCATTAATAGGAAAAGAAGTAGATGAACTATCCCCACAGCTTTATACGATTGTTGATCGTGAAGAAGGCGATCAAGAAATTATATCCGTTAAAGACAAGTCATATAAAGTCTCTTATAACATAGAAGAAAAGCTGATTTACTTATTT
Source organism: Sporosarcina sp. Y1009 (assembly GCF_057669865.1). Lineage (NCBI taxonomy): Bacteria > Bacillati > Bacillota > Bacilli > Caryophanales > Caryophanaceae > Sporosarcina > Sporosarcina sp. Y1009. Next base: position 26,088 of record NZ_JBYHFO010000005.1, read on the forward strand.
GACGTTACGAAGCAAATGGCTATCGAGACGCTATATCAAGCAGATCGAACAGTACTGGGTATTTTACTTGTCGATAATTACGATGAACTTTCTCAAGCAATGGATGACCAGACAAGGAGTCAGTTGAATTCACTGGTAACATCCCTGGTTACTAAATGGGGAAAAGAAAATGGGGTTTTTGTGAAGCGCATTGCATCAGACCGGTTTTTAACCGTTTTTAATGAAGCATCCCTTCGACTGCTCGAAAAAGCTAGGTTTTCAATCTTGGATGATATAAGAGAAGCGACTGAAGAACAAAGTACAGCGTTGACACTAAGTATTGGAGTGGGTACAGGATCCACATCTTTAATTGAGCTTGGAGAACTTGCTCAATCAGGATTGGATTTAGTATTAGGACGCGGGGGTGACCAAGTCGCGATTAAACAGCTTGACGGAAAAGTTAAGTTTTACGGGGGCAAAACAAATCCAGCTGAAAAACGAACGAGAGTCCGTGCAAGAGTCATTTCACATGCGCTCAGAGATTTAATACAGGAAAGTGATAGAGTTTTTATCATGGGACATAAGTTACCAGACATGGATGCAATTGGTGCGTCTATCGGTGTACGGAAAATGGCGCGCATGAATAATGTTGAAGGTTATGTCATCATTAACTACGATGAGCTTGATGGAAGTGTGTCAAAGTTAATGCATGAAATTCGACAAGATGAAGAACTCTATTCTCAATTTATTGAACCTGATGAAGCACTGTCAATGTTGACGGAACATTCTCTTGTCATCGTCGTGGATACACATAAACCTAGTATGGTGATTGATGAACGGATATTAGACAAGACGGAAAAAGTAGTTGTCATAGACCATCATCGTCGTGGTGAGGAGTTCATCAATAATACATTACTTGTTTATATGGAGCCATACGCATCATCTACAGCAGAACTTGTCACTGAATTACTCGAATATCAACCAAAACATGAGAAGTTAACGATGTTAGAATCTACAGCACTCCTAGCAGGGATTATTGTTGATACGAAAAGTTTTACACTCAGAACGGGCTCTAGAACGTTTGAGGCGGCATCTTTCCTTCGTACGAACCGAGCGGATACTGTTCTTGTACAACGCTTATTGAAAGAAGATATAAACACGTATATGGAACGAGCGAAAATCATTGACACCGCTGAATGGTTAGACGATGGGATTGTCATTGCTAGAGGAAATGATGATGTTGTTTACGGCTCTGTGTTAATCGCACAGACAGCTGATATTTTACTCGCGATGCAAGATGTATCAGCATCATTTGTCATCGCACATCGGGCAGACGGAAAAATCGGCATTAGTGCTCGTTCGCTTGGAGAGGTAAATGTCCAAATCATCATGGAGGAGCTTGGTGGCGGCGGTCACCTTACCAATGCAGCTTGCCAAATTGATGTTGAAAACATTGAAGCAGCAGTAGAAAAATTAAAATCAATTATAGAAAATAAAATGGAAGCAGAAAGGGGCTAATAAACATGAAAGTAATTTTTATAAAAGATGTAAAAGGTAAAGGAAATAAAGGGGATGTAAAGGATGTATCAGTAGGATATGCACAAAACTTCCTACTGAAAAACAATCTTGCAATTGAGGCAACGCCTGCGAATCTTAGCAAGTTAAAAGGTCAACAAAATCGTGAAGAGAAAAACGCAGAAAATGAATTAGCCGAAGCTGAATTATTAAAAGAAAAGATTGAGAAAGTAACTGTTGAAATGAAAGCAAAATCTGGTGAAGGTGGGCGTTTGTTTGGATCGATTACATCAAAACAAATTGCAGACGCACTAAATAAAGAAAATGGCATAAAGGTCGATCGTCGAAGAATGGATTTACCTGAACCAATTCGTTCACTTGGCTATACAAATATTCCAATTAAAATTCACCAGGAAGTCACAGCAACGCTAAAAGTACATGTAACAGAGGAAGCATAAGGAGAATGAGAAATGAATGAGATGATCGATCGAATTCCACCACATAATAACGAAGCGGAACAGTCGGTCATCGGGGCAATTTTCCTGGAACCGCAAGCATTAATAACAGCAGCCGAAGTGTTAATACCCGAAGACTTTTATCGAATGGCACATCAAAAGATTTTTACGACGATGTTAACTTTAAGTGATCGGGGACAGGCCATCGATGTTGTAACTGTTACGGAAGAACTGTCTGCAAGAAAAGAGCTAGAAGATGTGGGCGGAATATCTTACTTAACGGAAATTGCAAACTCGGTTCCGACTGCAGCAAATATTGTCCATTATGCCAACATCGTAGAGGAAAAAGCGCTACTTCGTAGACTTATACGAGTTGCAACGACGATTGTTGAAGATGGGTATACACGTGAAGATGAAGTAGAAGCACTTCTTTCTGAAGCTGAAAAGAATATGATGGAAGTTTCTAATCGTAAGAATGCTGGAGATTTCAAACATATAAAAGATGTGCTTGTTCAGACGTATGATAATATCGAGCTTCTTCATACGCAAAAAGGTGATGTCACGGGAATTCCAACAGGTTTTACCGACTTGGATAAAATCACCGCTGGATTCCAGCGTAACGATTTAATCATAGTTGCAGCACGTCCATCTGTTGGTAAGACGGCATTTGCCTTAAACATCGCTCAAAATGTTGCGACAAAAACTTCGGAAAAGGTAGCGATCTTTAGTTTGGAGATGGGTGCTGACCAACTCGTTATGCGTATGCTCTGTGCAGAAGGTAATATAGATGCGCAGCGACTTAGAACAGGCGACCTACAAGCAGAGGATTGGCGTAAATTGACGATGGCAATGGGAAGTCTGTCAAATGCTGGTATTTTTATAGATGACTCTTCCGGTATTCGTGTAAATGAAATTCGTTCGAAATGCCGTCGACTTCAACAAGAACATGGATTAGGAATGGTCATCATCGACTACATGCAACTAATCCAAGGAAGCGGTAAATCTGGTGAAAACCGACAACAAGAAGTTTCAGAGATTTCACGTTCATTAAAAGGATTGGCAAGGGAATTAGAAATACCTGTCATCGCATTATCACAGCTTTCTCGTGGCGTCGAACAACGACAAGATAAGCGTCCAATGATGTCAGACTTAAGAGAGTCTGGAAGTATTGAGCAAGATGCAGATATTGTTTCGTTCTTATATCGTGAAGATTACTATGATAAAGAAACAGAGAATGAAAATATGATTGAAATAATCATTGCAAAACAACGTAACGGTCCAACTGGAACAGTTACACTTGCATTTGCAAAGGAATTCAACAAATTCGTGAATGTGGATTGGAGTCAACATACACCGCGCGAATTTTAAATAGAAGAAAAGACATCTTTTAACCAAGGAGAATTGGTTAAAAGATGTCTTTTTGTGTTGTGAAATTTCGATACATTATAGTAGGTCATTTAGAGTGTACTAATATATACAAATAAACAGGTCGAAACATACAGTAAATTAGGATGTAATCCTTGAAAATAAGTATTTTTCACTACAAAACAACAGGTAACTTCAAGAAAATGGATGCTATTATACAGTTTGGTTACAAATCTCGACAATTCAACAATTAGTCTAATAGATGTGATAAATTAGAGAAGGTGTAAATTTTATGAGTTTATAGGCAGTAAAATAATAGAGAGTTTAGTGGAAAGATGGAAGGGGAAAATTTTAATATGTTTTCAAATAGTATGACAGATAATAAGATTCCTTCACCAACTTTTAAGAAATCTGTATCAAAATTAGTTGGAAAGATTCTTATTATAATGATGTTGCTTACCGGAATGAGTTCGGAAGTGATATTTGCAGAAGATGTTGAGCCAAGTCTCCAAACAATTAATCATGTTTATTGGGATGGTAAATATATTGGCGGTATCATAGATGAAAAGGAAATTGAGAAAATCAAGTCAATAAAACTAGAAGAAGCAGCTAAAGAATTTGAAGGCTTAACATTAACGATTACATCCGATTTATCAATCGTCCCTGAACGGGTTTTCGAAGTTGGAATCGCTGATCAGGTAGTCGTTGAAGAACTTCAAAAATTAATCACTGTAGAAGCGAAAGCGGTTGGAATTGTAGTTGACGATGAGCGGCAACTCTACGTCAAAGATAAAGCCGCATATGATGAAGTTATTCGTGCGTTAAAATTACAATCGGTAACCGAACAGGAACTGATTGATTTCGAAGCATCTACTACTGATATACCACCATTAAAAGAAAATGAAACACGTATCACGAAAATTGTAATGAATGCAGACGTAAAAGCAATAGATGAAGTTGTTCAACCCGAGAATGTTTTAAGTGTTGAAGAAGCAGTCAAGTTGATCAACAAAGGAACACTTGAAGAAAAAGATTATATTGTTAAAAAAGGTGATGTACTCGGTGAAATCGCAAATAATCATGGTATGCCGGTTGCAAAACTACTTAACATCAACCCAGAGCTAGGCGAGGATTCAGTTATAAAGCCTGGTGATTCATTAAATGTCACGGTTATTGAACCATTATTGGAAGTACAAGCATACTTTGAGTCGAAAAAGAGAGAAACCATTTCTTATAAGAAAGTGACAAAGAACGATGCGTCTATTTATAAGGGCGATAAAAAGGTCACGCAAAAGGGTACCGATGGTGAAAAGATCGTTACAGAGCAAATTATTAAACAAGATGGAAAAGTGGTTAGCAAAAAAGAACTCGAATCTGAACCAGTAGTTGAAGCGAAAGACGAAATCACTGTTGTTGGAACAAAAGTAATGCCTTCCAGAGGGGCTGGACAGTTTAAATGGCCCGCAGTTGGCGGTTATATCTCAAGTAAAATGGGAACGCGCTGGGGCAGAATGCATAACGGCATTGATATCGCTCGACCATCATCTCGTTCAATACTAGCATCAGACAACGGGGTTGTTGTTTCCGCTGGTTGGAGTGGTGCTTTCGGCAATAGAATCGAAATCGATCATAATAATGGGTATAGAACATTGTACGCTCACTTGTCATCGATTAATGTAAGCGTCGGTCAGACAGTCTCACAAGGGTCTAAAATCGGTGTGATGGGTTCTACTGGCCGCTCAACAGGCGTTCATCTTCATTTTGAAGTAACAAAAAATGGTTCACTCGTGAATCCGCTAAGTGTACTGAAATGATCTACTAGTAAATGTTAAAAACAAGGGTACAGAAAGAGGTTTAATGACTCTCTTTCTGTACTTTTTAATTATCAAAAAATTATAGCTATTGTTATTTTCCTCTATTGATTACCAGGAAATAACTACTGGTTCTTGCAGTTTAGAACGTGCGAAAGCTTGTAAAGAGTGATAGAGTAATAAGAACAAGTAGAGCGCTATAAAGAGCGAGAAAGGGATAAAACATGCAAAATAAAACAATTCTCGTTGTAGATGATGAAAAACCAATTGCTGATATTCTTGAATTTAATTTGAAAAAAGAAGGCTTCATTGTTCATTGTGCGTATGACGGTGAGGAAGCGCTCCAAAAAGTCGAGGAAGTTTCACCGGATTTAATGCTACTAGATATTATGCTTCCAAAACGTGATGGGATGGAAGTTTGTCGTGAAGTGCGAAAGAAATATAATTTCCCGATTATTATGTTGACAGCAAAGGATTCTGAAATTGACAAAGTTCTTGGTCTTGAGCTAGGCGCTGACGATTATGTGACAAAACCTTTTGGAACACGTGAACTAATTGCACGTGTGAAAGCAAACTTACGTAGACATATGAAAGTAGAGTCTGAAGAAAATGAAATTGAAACAAATAATATTACGGTTGGTAATTTGATTATTCAACCCGACGCTTATTTAGTGTTGAAACGTGGGGAAACGATTGAGTTGACACATCGTGAATTTGAATTGCTTCATTACCTTTCAAAACATGTCGGACAAGTAATGACACGCGAGCACCTTTTACAAACTGTTTGGGGTTATGATTATTTTGGCGATGTGCGAACAGTAGATGTTACCATTCGTCGACTTCGTGAGAAAATTGAAGATAACCCGAGTCATCCCGCATGGATTGTTACTAGACGCGGTGTCGGATATTATTTAAGAGATCCAGAACAGGAGTAGCGCATGCAGAAAGTTAGTTTTTTTAGGTCTATCCACCTTAAACTTATACTGGTTTATGTATTGCTCATATTGATTGCTGTACAAATTATTGGACTTTATTTTGCTAGACAACTAGAGGATACATTTAAAACAAACTTTACAAATTCGATTGTAGATCGAATGAACCTCGTTGAGTTTAGCGTACGAGAAGAAATGATAAAAGAGCGATCAGAGGACGATCCGAAAGTCGAAGACAGTTTACGGACCGTCCTTTCGGGGTTCACTCAAGATGATATTCATGAAGTTCGAGTGATTAACTCAAGGAATCAGATTCTAGCTTCTTCAGATATTGATAATCAAGCAGTGGTTGGGCAGCGTTCTATGGATGATTTAGTGAGACGTTCTATTGCATCAGGAACTAATATTGAGAATGTCATAAATCTTGATGAACAAACCCGGGATCGAGTAATGATCTGGGTCACACCGATTAAAGTTGACGGTGAAGTGATTGCAGTCATATATGTGAAGGCGGATATTGAAAAAGTCTTTCAACAAATGGATGAAATCAACCAAATCCTAGCCGCCGGTACAGCTGTCTCTCTATCGGTTACAATTATTTTAGGAATCTTTATTGCCCAAACGATAACGAGGCCAATTTCTGATATGAGGAGACAAGCTCAGGAGATGGCAAAAGGGAACTTTCTTCGTAAAGTACGTGTTTATGGGAACGATGAAATGGGTCAGCTGGCCGTGGCATTTAACCATTTGACGAATCGGCTTCAGGAATCGCAAGCCTCTACAGAGGGCGAACGAAAAAAACTTGAATCAGTTTTAGAAAATATGACGGATGGTGTTATTTCAACAGATCGAAAAGGCCGTGTTGTTCTGATCAATGACACTGCACTTCAAATGTTAAAAGCCGTCCCAGAAAACATATTGAACAGACCTATAACCTCCGTACTAGATTTAGATAGAGATTATACTTTTGAAGACTTAATACAGCTTAAGGAATCCCTCGCACTAGATTTCAGTACTGTCGATATGCAGTATGTACTTCGCGCGAGTTTCTCGGTGACGCAAAAAGAAACTGGTTTTATTAATGGTCTAATTGTTGTCCTACACGACAATACCGAACAGGAAAAAATAGATATGGAGCGACGTGAGTTTGTCTCTAATGTTTCACATGAATTGCGAACGCCGCTAACGACGATGCGCAGTTATCTGGAAGCACTTGCTGACGGGGCGTGGAAAGATAAAGAAATCGCACCTTCGTTCTTACATGTCACACAAACCGAAACAGAACGAATGATAAGATTGGTAGAGGATTTATTGAAATTATCTCGAATGGATAGCCAAGACTATGATTTGAGCAAAGAGTGGGTTGAGTTTAATGTCTTCTTCAACTTTATTATTGACCGATTTGAATTATCTAAATCGCATAATGTAAGTTTTAGGCGAATTCTTCCAAACGTCGAATTATTTGTCGAAATAGATACAGATAAAATGACCCAGGTAATTGATAACATCATTTCAAACGCATTAAAATATTCTCCGGACGGTGGGGATGTCTACTTCAGTGTATCCGTCTTAGATCGATACATTAAAGTAATGATTTCAGATGATGGTATGGGAATTCCTTTTGAAAATGTTAATCGTATTTTCGACAGATTTTACCGCGCGGATCGAGCGAGGTCTAGAGCTATGGGCGGCACGGGTTTAGGGCTTGCAATTGCCCGGGAAATGATACAAGCACATGGTGGGGAAATATGGGCAGAGAGCGAAGAAGGACAAGGAACGACAATTTTCTTTACGTTACCGTTTGAACTTGAAGAGGATGGTGAGTGGGATTGAAACAAGTGGAGTTTATTAAATCAGTTGTTCTTTTCTTACTCATTGCATTAAGTGTTATCCTAACTTTTTCGATTTGGACATATATGCCGAACTATAAAACGCTTGATCAAAAACCAACAGTTGATATTTCCATTGCAAATCAAGCAACGATAGAGGATATTGTAAAACCTTATAAAACAGTTTTCCGCATTCAGGATACAATAACAGGCACAACAGATTCAACTGATATTGATCATATATTAAAAGCGATGAAATCTTGGACAATATCTGATGTTTTGCTAAAGGATCAAAACTTTGATGCGAATAAGTTGAATCTCTTGATGAAGAAGAGAAATAGTTTTACGTTATTCTATCATACAGAAATCCCGTTAAAGGTTATTGACAGCTTACTAAATATAGAGGATTTGAATATACCTGAAATCATCACGTTTGATCGAGTTGTTGTGGAATGGAATTCATTGAATGCAACGCTAGATATTCACTTTGTCAGCAGTGCAAATGAGTCACGCTATAGTGCCCAGGTTCATGTTTTAGATGTACAGAAATTTAATCAAACATTATTAGTCAGAGGAAAAAACTTTTCTGCTTATACAGATATTGAAACTGATAATGGGCATCTTCTGATGATTCCTGTTAACCGAATAGAGCTTCTTCGTAGTACGTATTACCAAGAGGGTATAAGTCCTTCTCTTTTTAGAGATGCGTTATTTAGTGATCCAAATGCGGTGGTAAGACGGAGTCAAGTCGGTTCAAACATAGAAGAGTTTCAAGATGACCATGCACTAATGACGATTAATGCAGATAAGAAAACGCTAGAATATGTACATCCGTCAGAAAAAATTAGTGAAGTATCCATCCCTTCTGAATTATTATTGGATGTGTTCGAATTTATCAACGAACACGGAGGATGGACAAATGAATATAGACTTTCGAATATAAATCCTTTATCACGGACGGTTAAATTTCAACTACATGTCCATGGATTACCTGTTTTTAGTAATACAACATCCACATTGATTGAACAAGTATGGGGAACGGAACGGGTTTTTCGCTATAAACGGCCTTACTATATACTAGACTCTAACCTGCCATCAGAAACTGAAAGTGTGCAACTAGCAGCGGGTGTAGATGTTGTAGAAATGCTGCTTGAATCAACTGAAATTGATGGTGCTCAAATAGAAGAAATTATTCCAGGATATTTTATGAGATATGATACAAATCTGTTCATGTTAGAGCCGTCATGGTTTTATAAAGTCCAAGGAAATTGGATCCGCTTCACACCTGAACAGCTGGGAGGCGAAATGCTTGGATTGGAATAAAACAAAAACCATATTCATTATTGTTTTTGCGATTTTAAACATATTTCTCTATTCGCTATATTTGGACCGGTATCAAAGCGCTGAAAATGTGCAGGTCATGGGTGAAACATCGATTGGGGACTTGTTAAAATTAGACGATATTACTTATGGTGAGCTTTCGGATTTTAACGAGGAATCTTATTATGTTTCTGCTGAAATCACCTCGTTTTCCAAGGAACAGTTTGCCAAAATTGAAGGTCAAACATTCACTTTCGTTGATGAGAATCACCTCATTTCAAGAATAGATGAGCCCTATCCGTTAAAAGATGAAAAAGGTGAAAACACCTTCGAACAATTCCTTTCAACATATGTGCTGAATGGTAATGAATATGTTTTATGGAATCTAGACGAAGAACAAAGACAGGCCACTTTTTTTCAAAAGGTAGAGGATTATCCGATTTTTTTCAATAAGAATGCAATGCTGATTATCCATTGGGATGAAGATGAAGAGATTATCAGCTATGAACAAAGTATGTTTGGCGAGTTTAGCAATTTCAATAAAAAGAAAGATATATTATTACCCATCGAGGTCATCAATACATTGTACTCAAAAGATTATTTAAAAAGAGGCTCAACAGTTATAAATATCGCTCTGGGTTACTCTACACATATTCAATTGACTAAAACTCAAGTGTTTGCACCGACCTGGCATGTTCGTGTAAAATTAGAAGATGAAGAAGTCATTGAAGATTATTTTGTCAATGCAACTGATGGAAAAATCATTGAGTTTCAAGATGATCCGGAAGATTTAGAAGTAGATGAGATCATTGAGGACATTGGAATAGATGATTAAGGGGAAATGAATAAGGAGTTTTTATAATGCGTTTTAGTGTACTCGCAAGTGGAAGTAGCGGGAATGCAATATATATAGAAAATGATGAACATCGATTTCTTGTAGATGCAGGGTTTAGCGGTAAAAAACTAGAAAGCCTTTTTGCAGGCATTAATCGTTCAATGAATGAATTGGACGGTATATTTGTTACGCATGAACATGGCGATCATATTAAAGGGCTTGGCGTTGTGGCAAGAAAGTACGGTATTCCTATTTATGCAAACGAGAAGACATGGAAAGCGATGGATGGTCTAGTTGGAAAAATTCCGCTCGATCAACGCTTTCAATTTGACATGGAAACTGTTAAATCATTTGGTAGTTTAGATATTGAATCATTTGCTGTTTCACATGATGCAGCAGATCCTATGTTTTATACATTTCATCAAAATGGGCGTAAGCTCGCAATTATTACAGATACAGGCTATGTCAGTGACCGTATGAAAGGGATAATAAGTGGCGCTGATTCATATGTATTTGAAAGTAATCACGATGTAAGTATGCTACAAATGGGCCGCTATCCGTGGTCCGTCAAACGACGAATCTTAAGTGATGTTGGCCATGTGTCAAATGAAGATGCTGCAGTTGCAATGAGTGAAGTGGTTTTTGAGAAAGAAACAAAAATCTATCTATCTCATTTAAGTAAAGATAATAATATGAAAGACTTGGCAAGGATGAGCGTGACGCAGACGTTGGAAACATGCGGCATAATTGCGGGTGAATATGTACATCTATTTGATACAGATGCTGATGAGCCTACTGAGCTAATTACAGTATGAGGAGAAAACCTTGCTGAAAGAGTAATCACTCTCTTGGCAGGGTTTTTTCGTTAATATTAAGGGAATAAGGGTATATTATAGAAAGAATACATAGAAAGGATGAGGTCTATGGACGAATTTAACAAGCCATCCGAATCCACCCCGGATGAACACAATAATCTAACTCAAAGTACCGAATCTACTACACAAAAAATCATGCCCACTACACAAGATAACCTAGTAAGAAGTGATAAGAGACCACCAAAAAGAGGCGGTAGTTTTCTTTATGGTCTTCTAGGTGTAATTGTTGGTGCACTTCTTGTTTGGCTCATACTGCCAAGCCCCGCAGAAAATGAGAGAACCAATCAAGCAAATGGAGATACTGACATCGTGCAACAGGAGCGACTATCCGTCGATATTAATACAGATGTTACGGATATCGTTGGCACAGTAAAAGATGCAGTCGTGGGTGTCACCAATTTACAATCCGTGCGTGATTTCTGGTCATCTTCTGAAACGACGAGAGAAAGTGGTACCGGATCTGGTGTTATTTATAAAAAACAAAATGGGAAAGCGTATATTGTCACAAATCATCACGTTGTAGAAGGTGCACAAGAAATTGATGTGACATTTGATGATGGAACAAAAGCAGAAGGACGACTCATTGGCGATGACATGTGGACTGATTTAGCGGTTATTGAAATCGACGCAACGGATGTAACAACGGTTGCAGGGTTCGGCGATTCAGATGCGTTAAAACGTGGGGAAACGGTTATTGCAATTGGAAATCCATTAGGTTTAGGATTTTCAGGCTCTGTGACACTTGGTGTCGTATCTGGTAAAGACAGATCTATTCCCATCGATTTCAATCAGGATGGCAGCGTTGACTGGTATTCCGATGTCCTTCAAACAGATGCTGCGATAAATCCGGGTAACTCAGGTGGAGCGCTTATAAATTTAGCGGGACAGCTAATCGGCATTAATTCGATGAAAATATCACAGGAAACAGTGGAAGGTATTGGACTTGCCATCCCGATTAATTTAGCGATTCCAATCATTGAGAAACTCGAAGCACACGGGGAAGTCATTCGCCCGACAATGGGTATTACATTAATTGATCTAGCTAGTATTCCTGCCCAGCAACAAATTGTTTTAAGATTACCGAATGATGTAACAGAAGGCGTAGTCGTAAATGAGGTTGTTCTAAATTCCCCGGCATCAAAAGCCGATGTTCAGCGATATGATGTGATTGTTGATATGGATGGCGAAAAAATTGATGACATGGTGAGCTTACGAAAACACCTGTATAATGAAAAAGAAGTTGGCGATAAGATGATGATTAAAGTTTATCGTGATGGTCAATTAATTGATATTGAAATGACGCTTGAAAATGGGACTACTTTTTAATATTGATCAATAAATCAGTAAATCAGTAAATCGTTGAAGGGTATATCTTATAGATTCAAGATCTTTTGAATAAGTTATCCACAAGAAGGCGGAGTAGCAAATCTAAGAGCTGATCCGCTTCTTTATTTGCAAATTTTCTGTGTGTTGTGGATAATTAAACGAAAATGTGCATAAGTAAATTTGTATAATTCTGTGAGAAAGTGGGTGTTTTTTTGAAAATATATAGTTGTCAAACGCATATAGATCAAGCACTTGACGAATTAATCGAAAAAGAAGAAGTGTATCCAATAATGGAAAAAGTAGCGGAATCAGAAAAGTTATCCACGAAGTGCAGTTATTGTGACACACCTGCATTGTATGTTGTGGCGAACAAGTAGTCGGACACAAGATGTAGATAACTTTTGTGGATATGTGTATAAGATGTGTTCGTAACGATAAAATAAAGGTGGATAACTTGTGAATATTACAATTGCGACAGTGGGGAAAGTAAAAGATAAATACATGAAAATGGGCATTGAAGAATTTAGTAAAAGACTGAAACCATATGCCAAAGTGAATATTGTTGAAGTGGCAGATGAAAAAGCACCAGAAACATTAAGCGAAGCGGATATGGAAATTGTGAAGAAAAAAGAAGCAGAACGCCTTCTCGCAAAAATTGGGGAAAATGATTATGTCATCGTGCTTGCGATTGAAGGAAAGATGAAAACTTCCGAAGAGTTAGCAGCTGGATTGGATTCACTAATGACATACGGTCGCAGTAAAGTTTCATTTGTCATCGGAGGATCACTTGGACTCCATGAATCGATATACAAAAGAGCGGATGAGCTTTTATCGTTTTCCAAAATGACTTTCCCGCATCAGCTGATGAAACTTATATTGATGGAGCAAGTCTATCGGGCTTTTAAGATTATGAAAAATGAACCGTATCATAAATAGATACGGTATTTAGTGGACGCAGGTATATTTGTACTTGCGTCTTAGTTTTGAACTGATTGGAATTTAGTTGTGCTAAAATTAAGGAATAGTATCTTCTAGAGGAGACATCAGATTGACCGTAGAAAAAAGAGGAATATATCATACTTGCAGTGGGACTGCAAAATTTGTTGTATAGCCATGTAGTGTTTCGAAAAGTGGGATTGCATCTGGATTGCTCATGACATCGAGGTTTATCGGGAATATCCTTGCATCGAGTATTTATTTGTAGCGTTTGCTACAGGAATGAACAAAGGAAATATGAGTGCAATGGCGATTGTATTAGTGGTTGTTGCTATTGTGTTGGTTCCAGGAATGCTATTTATTACGGTGAATGAGAAGAAAAGGAAAGAAAATGCAGACATGAACCCTGGATAAGAAGAGGCTACGTATTTTTTGAAATTGACTGTGTTCCTGTCATCATTAAAAACATTGCTATAATTATGGGAGCTAAAAGCTAAACAATAGCTTTTGATGCTCTTTTTTATGTATATAACGTGAATAGTAGATTCGATGACTAATCATTCTAGTTAGGGAGTTGGAATTATAAATGAACAAGAAGGATATTGCGGCGATTCGTAAGCAGTTTAAGGTGGAAACAGATTTACTGAAAATCAGTGACATTTATAAAGTGTATATCAGGCAGGAAAGCAGTGAAATCTATCATGAGGAAAGTCAGTCATTTTCTCTGTTGGATTTGGAGCAACAGGAGTTGTTTCTTACAAACTTTAAAAAGGTTTTAGGCGGAAAACTGGGTGTGAAGCTGTTTGAAGTGAAGTTTCAGCGTCCAGAGGAGGAGCAAACGGACCATACACAGCAGCTTTTATATGAAAGCCTTGGCTCGAAGGATATAGAACAATGGAAAGAGGCAATGAAACGCATCACTGAAAAGATGTTTAAAGATGTTCAATATGAGAAGGATTTGGTGATCACTTTCATCCGCGGACACTATTTTAAACCGACGAAAACTCGTGGTGATGAATCGGAAATAGCTGACCGGGATGAAGTGTACACTACCCCTTTTATTCTCTGTAGTATGAATCAGACCGTACTACCTAAACGGTCACTTGTATTTGACTTTATCGAGAAGGAATATAAGTCACCTACAATGCTCGATCCGGTTGTCAACCTAACGACTCCAATTGGTGGGTTTTTATTCCCCTGCTTTACAGACAACGCAGCAGATGTGAATCACATCCTTTATGCTGCTGGTAAAGCGAATAATCCGGATTACGACTTTATTGAAAATGTACTAAATGGCGAAGAAATCATGACAGCTGAAGATGATAAAGCCGTATTTGAAGAGATAGTGAAATCGGTTGTTGGCGATGAGATGAATACTAGGACGATTGCGAGCGTGTATGACGAAATCCAACGCATGTTGGAAGTGGAAGACGATGAAGAGGTAGGGGAAACGATTCCAACCTTGGATACGAAAGAAGTGACCCGCGTGCTGAAGGCAAGCGGTGTTAAAGATGTGGATACGGGAAAAGTGGAAAGAGCTTTCCAAAGAGTGATCGAAGATGAAACCTACGAACTGAAAGCAAGCCATGTCGTTCCAAATTATAATTCGAAATCAATTAAAATCCAAACAAAAGTTGCGAATATTTCTATTAGCCCGCAAGACTTGAGATATGTCAGACAGGTCAATGTTGACGGCAAGCGTTGTATATTGATCGAGGTAGAAGAAGACACGATGATTGAAGGATTTACACTACTATCAGAGGAACTTTTGAAGTAGTTGTAACAATAAGAATGAAATTTTACCCATTTAGGATTAGCGTTATTTTTAGAGGCCAGAAATTGATGTGTCGGCAGGTTTACTATATGCAGGCTATCATGTTAAAATATTTACATTATTGGACTTTATCTTAGAAGTATGGAGATAATATAGTGTAATCGGTTATCAATAATAGAGACAAACCAGAAAGGTTTTGGAGATAAAAATGAATAATAATGATATTTTAACGAGATTGCGTTATGCGCTAGATTTAAAGGATGCTGAAATGGTTGAAGTTTTTGGATTGGGCGGCGTTGAAATCACGAAAGAAGATATTCAAGCTATTTTATCCAAAGTGAAAAGTCATGAAGCGGATGAAGAAGAGTTTCAGGAAAATGACTATAAGAAAAAACTCGACAACAAGATGCTGGAGTCCTTTTTAAACGGTTTAATCACATTTAAAAGAGGTGCATCTGATTCTGATCGACCAGTCCAGCTGACAATGAATGATCGAAATGTGAATAATATCTTGTTAAAGAAAGTGAAAATCGCACTTACGCTTACTAGTGAAGACATGTTAGATATCTTAAGTGATACAGGCACAAATTTATCAAAAAGTGAATTAAGTGCAGTGCTAAGAAAAGAAGGACACCGAAACTATAAGGAATGCGGCGACCGGTATGCTAGAAACTTCTTGAAGGGATTGGCGATGAGTTACCGAGAATAACTCTTTTTAACTGCAATCTTATCCTATTCTTCTTCAATCATAAACCTATTAGTGATACGATAATACTAATATAATCATTGAAATGAGGAGAATTCCGTGTTCTTAGATAAACTGAAAAACCAGCTAAACAATAACCAGTCCCTATTTATAGGGGAGGACACTGCTTTTCGTTCAGCTGTATTAATACCATTAGTTCAAGTAAACGAGGAATGGCATATTCTTTTCGAAGTGCGTTCATTCACAATGAGAAGGCAACCTGGCGATATAAGTTTTCCAGGTGGTCGGATTGATGCTGCGGATCCAACCCCATTAGCGGCGGCTTTACGGGAAACACATGAAGAGTTGGGGATCGACCCAAAGACGGTTTCATATATACGAGCATTAAGCCCATATATAGCCTCACCTACATTTGTTGTCTATCCATTTGTCGCTGTCATAGATTATGATCAAATCATTCATTCTTATAACACAGATGAGGTTGAAGAGGTATTTACAGTGCCGGTCGAATGGCTATTGAATTATAAGCCGTATATGCACTCGGTATCTGTTGAACCTGCACCTTCAACTGACTTTCCCTTCGAAAAGATTGCGAATGGTGCTGAGTATCAATGGAGAACACATTCAATTGAAGAATGGTTCTATGACTATGAGCAGTACACAATCTGGGGGTTAACAGCTCGGATTTTAAAACATTTTATAGAAGTTATAAAATAGATGATAAAAAGACATACTAGTAAAATATAAGTCTATATTTTGGCGTGAAGACCGGCGATAGATATGACAGAATGGGGGGTGTCTGTATGTTGGAACAAATTGATCAAAAGAAGAGTTTGTTGGACAGTAAGCGCCCCTTACCTAACTATACGGAGAAAAGTCTTCATGAAAAGTTGTTTCTTGAGTGGATATATAATTCAAACGCAATTGAGGGAAATACCTTAACGATTATTGAATCGAAAGTAGTGCTAGAAGGCATTACGGTCGGCGGCAAGACGATGCGTGAACATTTAGAGGTAATAAATCACCGCGATGCGATTTCATATGTTGAGGACATTGTTCAAAATAAAGAACCTTTATCAGAGTGGCAAATTAAAAATCTTCATCGCCTTGTCTTAAAGGGAATTGAAGACGATTATGCAGGCGTTTATCGGAATCAACAAGTGTACATCTCAGGCGCACAACATACGCCACCAGCACATTTTAAAGTTCAAGAACAAATGGAGTCGCTGTTGAATTGGTATAACGGTGAAGCGCAAGATCTCCATGTTGTTGTTCGAGGTGCGATGTTACATGCCATCTTTGTAGGTATTCACCCATTTATCGAGGGGAATGGAAAAACTTCGCGTTTGCTCCTAAATCTAGAGCTCATGAAAGCGGGTTATCCGCCCTTGATTATTAAGGTCGAAAATCGTTTAGCGTATTATAATGCATTGGAGAAAGCACATACGACTGAAAACTATGATGATTTTATCAAGCCGGTAGCCATAGAAGTGGAGTCTTCACTGGATTTATATTTACATGCAATGAACCATTCTTAATAAAATGTGAGACAAATAAAAACGCCAATTACTTATCCTGAATGGAGTAGTAGGCTTTTTTTCATCCATTGTAATTCTATTTAATTTTTCATATTTGCTAGTTCAGCGTTAATAACTTCTTTTATTTCTTCGTTTCCAATGGCTCCATTCATGAATGTATTAGAATCCACCCAATAAACCTGTCTAAATGAAACGCCATTATTAAGTTCGATTCCCAAAAATAAACGAGTACCTTCGAACTTACCTTCACTATCCAAAGACATTCCATCTTCTAATTTTAATTCTTGAAATTCAGCTAAGAACTTATCGTTGGATGACTGGGCGAAAGTATGGATTCTACTTCCATCTTCGGTGCTTTCAATATAAATGTTTTTCACCAAATTATCCATTGGGTAAAGTTCTCCTGCAGTTTTTGCCTTGTCATTTGTATTCACCACAAAGACAATATCATTTGCGGAAACGATCAAAGAAGTTGGATATCCCTTAATTTTATAAATGGGCGTCCCTGCATTTAAAAATGCCGCATCCCCATTTCGCATCTTATGGTTGCTACATGCACTGTCAGCCATCTTATACGTCACTTTCCCAATTTCATTCCCTTTTTCAATCGTTATTGGAAGATTTTCATTCGTTGGTTCTGGGAAATCATGATGATAGTGTATATCATCAATCATCAGCACATCCGCCCATTCAATTATTGCATCTGGGCAACCTAGAGAAGTGAGGTTACTACAAGAGGATAATATCAAAGCGAATACTGAAATAAAACCCATGTTTTTTAAAGCTTTCATCTAAACACCTCCTAGCCATTAGACTTTCATCTCAAGTATAAGTTACGAAAATATTCTGTACTTAATTTCATAAAAAACACCACCAACAATTTCAATTATGGTGGTGTTTTCGAATATATTAATTTGTGTAAGTCTGATAGGAAGTCATCACTTTAATCAAAAAAGATATATATATTTAATGTTCTCGTTTACAATAACGCTAAAGGTAATTTGTAAATTATTACTAACCTAAAGGGCATATATTAATAGATGAAGGGTGGTTAATGTGATGAAAAAAATAGTAATTGTTACTTTTCTTGCTGTGATAGCAATCAGCGGTTTTACTTTATATAAATTTAATGATAACAATCCCGTAAATCAATCGAAAAGTATAGCTTCTGCAGTAATATTCGAAGATTTTGATGATATGACTAGCTTTTCTGACGTTGTAATAAAAGGTCAAATTTCTAAAGACTTTATAGAATTTGAAAGGCAACTTACAGATAAAGTGGTTAAAGAACATTTATATAAAGTAATCGTTACAGAGGTATTAAATAATAATTTAGGTGATGCGATTAATATTGGAGATGAGTTAACGATTACCCAAGCTATTTCATTTAAACAAGAAAACTATCAATATGATTTATTGGATGGAAACTCTGAGGAACTTGAGACAGGAAGCTATTTATTATTTTTAAATCAAAACCCCGAGGATGTTACTCAATATACAATTGTGTCACCTAATCATATTTATAAGGAAAATAATAAAGAGGAATATGTAAATATAATAAAGGGAGTAGAATTAAATAAAATTAGTAAGCAAGAAATTTCAATAATAAAGGATGCGAAAAAAAAGTAGTAAGTTTCATAATTACTCACGGGCTGGAAGGACTGCTTATTTAAATAGCATCATAAAAAAACACCACCAACAATTCCCATGTTGGTGGTGTTTTAATGTATTATTTTGTGAAGTTGTCGAAATAACCTTGTATGAAGACAATCGGCGTGCCTTTGTCTCCGCTACCTGAAGTTAAGTCAGCTAATGAACCGATCAGATCCGTTAGTTTTCGTGGTGTTGTTCCTAAAGATTCCTTTGAATCTTGAAGGTCGTCATTTTTGGTATCGATGAACTCTGAGATCGCTTGTTTAAGTTCGTCGCCTCTTAAGTCAGCGAAATTATTATCTGCAAGGTATTTGAGTTTTACTTCGTTTGGCGTCCCGTCAAGTCCTGCTGTGTAGGCAGGTGATACGACTGGATCTGCTAGTTCCCAAATCTTGCCGATAGGGTCTTTAAACGCACCGTCTCCATAAACCATTACTTCAATTGTTTTACCTGTTTTGTCTTTTAGCATTTGTTGAATATTATCGACGACAGGCTGGCAATCACGTGGGAATAATTTCATGCCGTCATCTGTCGAGGTGTTTGAACCTAAAAGACCAAACTCTTTGTTATAACCGCTGCCATCGATTGATTCATTTAACAGGTTATCCAAGCTGTACACCTTTTCAGCGCCATTGGCTTTCAAGATTTTCTTTGTACGAATTCTAGAATGGATATCACAAGCAAGCACATTTTTCGTATAGGATAAAATGGTTTCTGGCTTATTGGAGAATATGATTTCACATTCTGTTCCAAATTCAGCAGCTAATGATTTATAGTACTCGATATAGTCAATGCCTGTAAAAGCATGTTTAGAGGATCCGAAATGCTGACGGAACTCTTCTTCTGTCAGCACATCTGTCCAAGGATTAATACCTTTCTCATCCAGTAGGTCGAGGTCCACCAAGTGGTTTCCTACTTCATCTGAAGGATAGCTAAGCATTAACACCATCTTTTTCGCACCTTTAGCAATCCCACGTAAGCAGTTACCAAAACGGTTACGGCTTAAAATAGGGAAAACAACACCAATCGTATCGTCTTCGAATTTAGCTTGTACATCTTTTGCAATATGATCAATCGTCGCATAGTTCCCTTGGGCACGCGCAACAATCGATTCTGTTATGGACACAATGTCTTTATCATTAATGGTTAGTTTTTCAATTTCAGCAGCTTTTAATACGCTGTCTACTACGATTTCTTCAATGTTATCGCCTTCGTTAATAATCGGGCAACGGAGCCCTCTTGCAACTGTTCCAACTACTCTTTCCACACAAATCGCTCCTTACTAACATGAACGTCACTGTCAGTTATGATAAGTATCTACTTGTAATATACACTAGGTTAATGGTATAAGTAAAATTAATATAACGAATGATAGGTATAAGGGGTGCTTATATGGTTAGCAAATTAGATTTATATAAAGTCTTTTGTCAGGTTGGAAAAAGTAATAGTTTTTCTGAAGCCGCAAAAGATATGTACATGACGCAACCTGCAGTCAGTCAGGCGATTATGCAGTTGGAAAGAGAGTTAGATGTTCGTCTGTTTAATCGCACGCCTAAAGGAGTGACGCTCACTCACGAAGGGCAACTGCTTTTTGAATACGCCAATTCGGCAATTAACCTGCTACATGTTGGTGAAGAGAAAATTTTGGAATTCAAAAACTTAACAGCTGGTGAATTAAGAATTGGTGTAGGCGATACAATTTCCAGGTATTATTTACTGCCTTATTTAGAAGTTTTTCATAATCGTTATCCAAACATTAAATATAAGATTGAAAACGGTACAACATTAGAACTGATTTCAATCCTGAAAGCGGGAGAAGTGGATATTGTCATTTGTAACTTTCCACTAGATGATCCAACGTTAGAACTTCGACCATTTACAGAGGTTCAAGATATTTTTGTTTGTGGAGAGAAATATAAAAGTATCTTATCGAGCGCGATTAGTCTCGAGCAATTAGTGAAATTGCCCTTAATTTTCCTCGAAAAAAAATCAAATTCTCGTAAATATGTTGAGGACTTTATCCTTTCAAAAGGTATACGAATAGCGCCGGAATTTGAACTAGGCTCACATGATTTATTATTAGAATTTGCAAAAATAAACTTGGGAATTGCATGTGTGACGAAAGAGTTTTCTCAGGAATACTTATTTACAGGCTTACTGAACGAAGTCGAACTGGTCGAATCCATTCCCAAAAGGAGCATAGGCGCATGTTCGTTAAAGAGTGTTCCACTGACGCGAGCAGCAACCAGGTTTGTCGAAATTATCGAAAGTAGAAAACTGTGAAATTTATTTTTACTGAGATGGTTCATTCGCATGAATTCATGCTATTCTAAAATTAGGTTGTACTATTCGGGAGGGTGTTCATATGGCATCGATTACGCTGTTTTCTATTGGGCTATTTTTAGTAAGTGCAATTTACTTGGTATTGTGTTTAATTATGCCCAAAACCTTTATGAAATTCCACGGTAAACCCTCAAAAAGAAAAAGTTTTTTGAAAATATACACTACCTATTTAGCCTTACTACTGGTTGCTTCTATTATGCTCTTTGTGAATGAGTCAGAAATTCATGAAACGGATAGTATTGTTTCCGACAACCAACATAATGAAGCTAATAAAGACTTACTAGATAAAGAAATCAATATAGCGATCGAGAAGGAAGTGGCTGAAGCAAAGGAAAAGGCTGATGAAGTTCATAGAAAAGCCGCTGAGAAGAAAGCCTTAGAAGAGTTGGACAAGCAGGCGCAGGAATCCGATTTAGCTTATATAAACGTAGCAGTTGCGACGCTCTGGTCAGCGCCAGGGAATAAGCGTTCAATGGATAATCCGTCTACCCAGAATCCAGTAGACTTATGGAAATGGAGCACAAGCATGTCGCTCGAACAACGAAAATGGCTTGTGGGAAAATTAGAAACGCAAGGACTTTTCGGTCAATCCGTCACTATTTTAGAAGAGCTTGGTGATTGGACGAAAGTAGCTGTTCACGGCCAACCAACCCCGAAAAGTGATCTCGGTTACGTGGGTTGGCTTCCCAAAATACAACTAATCAAGAACCGTGAATTTTCTGAGGCGACGGAAAAAAATGCTTTCGCAGTCATGTTGAAACCAACGAGTTGGCTCTATGATGATGAACAATTACAGGTGAAATTCATGGAAGTTAGCTATAATACGAGACTCCCTGTACAGTCTCAAAAAGAAGGTGCTACACTGATTGCAACACCAACAGATGGAGATAAGTGGATTTCATCTGAAGAAATCGGTGTTTTTGAAACTGAACAGGATATTCCGAAGCCATCCGGGGAAACATTAGTTCAATCAGGCGAACAGTTTTTGGCCTTACCCTATCTATGGGCAGGCACTTCAGGATTTGGATTTGACTGCTCCGGCTTTACGTATACAATTTATCAAGCAAATGGGATCACAATACCACGAGATTCATCCGTACAAGCGACACACGGGACAGCCGTGAACAAGGACGATTTGCAAAAAGGTGATCTGTTGTTTTTTGCTTATGAAGGCGGAAAAGGATCTGTTCACCATGTCGGCATGTATATCGGGGACGGAAAAATGATTCATGCACCTAACCCGGCAAGCACTGTAGAAATCATTGATGTATTTGAATCCAAACATTGGTCTTCTGAATATGCAGGTGCAAGGCGATACTTAGATGAATGAAGTCCGCAGAAATAATGGTATACTCATAAGATAGATTCGATTTCAGAAAGGAGTTTAAAATTACCTATGAAATATTATAAATCACAAATGAAGCAACTCGTTAAAGAAAACGAAGAATTGCAAGTCCGCTTAAACCAAATCATGAAAGAAATGGATTTGGAAAAAAGTTTTGCACTTAAAGCTTTGTTTCATGCAGAAGTCGCGGAAGACGGAGAATACCGCATATTGTATCAGGAACTAGACTTGCCTAAAAGGTAGGTCTTTTTTTTCGTAATTGATGGAGGAAAAACGATGAGGGTAAATCAATTTATTGCTTCAACGGGTTATTGTTCGAGACGACGCGCGGATGTGTTGATTAGAGAGCTGAAAGTAACTGTTAACGGTGTTGTAATTGAGCGTAGATGTATGCTCAATGAAGGCGACAGAGTGGAAGTTGAAGGTCGTTTACTAGAAGCTAAAGATAACGATATTTACATCATGCTCAATAAGCCACCTGGTATAACTTGCACAACCGCCAGTGAAATAGACGGAAATATAATTGACTTCCTGAATTTCCCTGAACGAATTTTTCCGGTGGGTCGACTTGATAAACAATCCGAGGGACTAATCCTTTTAACCGACGATGGAAGTATTGTAAACGACCTCCTACGAGAAGAATACAATGAAGAAAAAGATTATATCGTCACGGTTGACAAAGAAATAACCGATGCATTTTTAATCAGCTTGGCTAGCGGTGTAGACATTTATAATCCTAGAAAAAAAGAAATTATTACGACTAAAAAATGTACGGTCATTCAACTAGATGACTTCCGCTTTAAAATTACCTTATCGCAAGGCTTAAACCGTCAAATTAGAAGAATGTGCAGGCGCTATCAATTCACAGTGACAAAACTTCAACGCGTGCGCATTAAAAACCTCTCACTGGGACAGCTAGCGCTGGGTCATTGGCGGTATTTAACCGATGATGAAGTGAGCGGGTTGAAACGACGCGAGGATAAGTTCCAATAATATAATAGATAGTATTAAAAAAAGGAAAAGGCTCATTCTACTAAGTAGGATAAGCTTTTTCTTTTTCATTTACTTTTACAAGTTAGTCTGTTAAAATTCCGAAGTCACCTATTGAAAAAGCTTGCTAATAATGCAATTGCACGCGTTTTCGCAATGATTTTTCATGTAGGAATAATGAATTTTAGAGGTGGAATAAGTGAATTTACTATGGGGACTTTTTGGCATAGTCGTTGTGCTCGGAATTGCATTTCTCATGTCGAATGCGAAAAGGTCTATAAATTATAGAACGATTCTAGTCGGTTTAGCGATTCAAGTGTCGTTTGCGTTTATTGTGTTGGAGTGGAGTGCAGGAAGAAAGGCTTTGAAATGGTTTTCAGACAAGGTTCAAAATGTGATTGACTATGCGGGTAAAGGGGTTGAATTCCTCTTTGGGCCAATTGCCGATGCAGAAAACTTTGGGTTTGTCTTCGCTTTCCAAGTATTGACGATTATCATTTTCTTTTCGGCTTTAATTTCTGTTTTATACTACCTAGGCATTATGCAATTGGTTATTCGTTTAATCGGTGGCGGATTGTCTAAATTACTTGGAACGAGCCGGGCGGAATCAGTATCTGCAGCAGCGAATATTTTCGTTGGACAAACAGAAGCGCCTCTTGTCGTTCGACCATTTTTAGCGACCATGACTAAATCGGAACTTTTTGCTGTTATGACGGGAGGACTAGCCTCTATTGCAGGTTCTGTTCTAGCGGGTTACGTCTTGTTAGGTGTACCAATTGAATATCTACTTGCTGCAAGTTTCATGGCTGCACCTGCGGGGTTAGTCATGGCAAAAATAATGATACCGGAACAAGAACAATCGGCGGTTACGGAGTTTAAAATGGAAAAGGATATAGAATCCGTAAACGTGATTGATGCGGCGGCACGCGGGGCAAGTGATGGATTAAAACTTGCGCTAAATGTCGGTGCGATGTTGTTGGCGTTTATTGCGTTAATCGCTATGATTAACGGGATGTTAGGCGGCATTGGCGGTTGGTTTGGATATGGGTCTATCACGCTCGAAGGGATATTAGGCATCGTGTTTTCCCCGCTTGCTTTTGCAATTGGCGTTCCGTGGTCTGAAGCGGTTACTGCGGGAAGTTTCATTGGTCAAAAGCTCGTGTTAAATGAATTTGTTGCGTACGCTTCTTTTGCGCCTCAGATTCCTGAGTTACTGCCTAAAACCGTAATTATCGTCAGCTTTGCGTTATGTGGATTTGCGAATTTAAGTTCATTGGCAATTCTTATAGGCGGACTAGGATCAATGGCACCGACTCGACGTCCGGATATCGCAAGATTAGGCGTTCGGGCAGTTGCTGGGGGAATGTTGGCTTCTTTATTAAGCGCAGCAATTGCAGGTATGTTTATTTAATTAAATTTAAACTTAAAGACGAAAGAACAACCAATTCTTTCGTCTTTTTGCATTCGGAATAAAACCAGTTAGGTATTATTATCCAATTTCCGTTTTCGTACATAGGTTTTAAGTTCTGAATGGTTAAAATATACAGTTTTGGGTATTGAAGCGTGATAGTGTATTTATTAAGAACCTAAAAAGGGGAGAAATTGTCTGTGATAAAAAAGAAGTGGTTAATGGTTAGCCTACTCTCATTAGTATTACTCGTAGGGGCATGTAGCGACACGAATAAAGAAGATGCTGTGGAAGCAGAAGAAGAAAAGCCGGCTGACATCGAAGAAACTGAACCAGCAGTAGAAGATGATGAAGTTGAAGAAGAAGTGGAAGAAGTTGAGACTGAAGAAGCCACTGCAAGTGAAGAGGGTGAAATGTTAAATACCCACCTTGCGGAAGAAACTGGTGGAGATGTTGAGATTATTACAACAAACCAAGATCCCGGTTTAATGCATGCTTATAGCGACGATGTCAGCATTACAATTGACGAATATCAAGTTGTGCAGGTAACGGATATGAACGAGTCTTCGAAAGTTAGTTTTAATGATGAAGATGAAGGTTATGTTTTGACGTATAAATGGACACTCGATAACCAAAGTGATGAAGAAATAACGTTCAATGGCGGTGTATTCTTGTATTCGGATGATGCAACGGAACATCTGCCTGGTAGAAGCCATTTTGTGGCTCGTGACGAATGGATGAATGATGATTCGCATGACACAGTTAGTAATTATACAAAAGGCTCCTTTACGGGAATGGCTGCACATATGATTACGAAAGCGCAATTTGAAAAATTAGAATCACCGAGATTGACAATTTCTACACCCTATCTAGAAGACGATACCAGTAAACCATTCGGTGAAGAAGCTGTATTCTTCCTACCATTTACGGAAGAAGGCGCTAAAAAGGCTGAATCTACAGCTAAATTATATGCTGATAAAATGGTAACAGACAGTGTCGCAGACAAAGAATTATTCTTTTCTGACGAAGATATTAACGAAGAGCAAATGATTGATGATGTCACAATTACATTAGAAGGTGTACAATATGCGAATATTACACCGACAGCAGGACATGCAGACCGCTTTAGTAATTTCGGAGACGGGCCACTTGTTGCGTTAACGATTAAATATAAAGTGGATAACGGAAGTGATGAGCTTATTTCTAAGTACTCGATTAAGACCAGACTACATTTAGATCAAAACCGTGGATCGATGCTTTCAAACGGGATGCTTGAACCAAATGTAAGTGGAGAAATTAAACCTAGCGAAACGCATGAAGTATTATCTGTATACCTATTTAGAGAAGACGAATTCAATCTTTTGAAAGAGTTGAAATTCGAAGTCGGGCCCTTAGTGGATGAAAACTCGAAGAATTTATTTAAAGAAAAAGTGGTGCAATTCGATTTACCGATGAAAGAATAGGGAAAACTGGTCATCAAGGAGGCGTCCTCCTTTGGTGACCAGTTTTTTGTCTGATAGAATAAGAAGACTATATAGGGACGGGTGTGAGTTTGTTTGCAACGACTAACTGATCATTTACTTGTGATTTCTTTTGATTGTTTAGCCGCCCAGGACATTCAAAAGTTGAAAGAGTTACCAAACTTCACAGAGCTTCTGAAGCATGCTTCGGTTTGTGAACATGTCGAAACCATTTATCCATCGGTTACGTATCCGTGTCATGCAAGTATCGTGACAGGAAATTATCCCAATCAACACGGGGTTCCGACAAATACTTTGTTACAACCAGGAAAAGAATCGCCGGATTGGTATTGGCAGCGGAGTCATATTCAAGGAACGACAGTATATGATGAAGCGAAAAAGGCTGACATGTCGACTGCGGCATTATTGTGGCCGGTCACCGCGAAGGCAAATATCGATTATCATATGCCGGAGATCTTTGCGAATCGGCCTTGGCATCATCAAATTTTAACTTCTCTATGGAATGGCAGCAAAAGATATCAATTTGATATGAATAAACAATTTGGCCATCTTCGTAACGGACTTCAGCAACCTGAACTTGATGATTTCGTGACAGCCTCGGCAGTTCATACGATTAAAACAAAGAAACCGAATCTCATGCTCATTCATTTAGTGGATTTGGACTCACAGCGCCATCGTTATGGATTTGCATCTGATGAAGCAGATGCCGCTATTCGTCGTCATGATGAGCGACTTGGTAAGATATTAACAGCTTTGAAGGATAGTGGACTGTATGAAAAATCAACGATTGTGGCGTTAGGTGATCATAGTTCGTTGGATCATTCCAAAGTCGTGAAATTGAATGTTTTATTCAAAGAAAGCGGTTTGATTGAAGTGACGAAACGTGGGAAAGTGAAGAACTGGAAGGCATATTGTAAGAGCAATGATGGTTCGGCTTATGTTTATTTGAAAGATGAAGAGGATACGGGAACGAAAGAGCGGGTGCGTGCGCTATTGCATTCTTTGGTGATGAATGAAGATAATGGTGTTGAATTTGTTATCGATGGTGAAGAAGCAAAGCGTCGCGGAGCGGATGAGCATGCGGCTTTTATGATTGAAGCGCGTCGCGGTTTTTATTTTACTGAGCATCTTGAAGGTGACTACATCGATGTAATTACCGAGGAGGATGTGGCTAGCGGAAAGTATACGTTTGCCTCGCATGGGTATTCGCCGACAAAGGACAACTATGAAACGATTTTCATTGCGACTGGAAAAGGCATACAGCCGAATGTTGAAATTCCTGCAATGAGATTGATTGATGAAGGACCGACTTTTGCGCGTCTCCTCGGTCTAGATTTGGGAAAGACGGACGGAAAAGTGATTGAACAGATTCTGATAATGTAAGAGTCTTGTAAAGTTTAGAATACTATATATATTCTCACCTCGATTGTTGTACACTAGATAATAGAAGTGTAGGAGGGGGGAATAGAAGTGAAAAAGTTTAATAAGACAGAGAGCGGTTGGATGATGTACGACTGGGGGAATTCAGCGTATTCTATCATTATCACGACTGCGGTATTTCCGTTATTTTATAAATCAGTTGCGTCGAATGCCGGTATTGCCAACTCAGATTCAACTGCCTATTTAGGCTATGCGGTCGCTTTTGCAACGTTCATTATCGCGATGATTGGACCTATTTTAGGTGCGCTCGCGGATTATCAAGGATTGAAAAAGAAGTTTTTCTTTGCCTTTTTTGCACTCGGTTCTTTATCGACGGCGTCACTAGCTTTCGTTCCTGAAGGAAATGGCACGCTATTATTAGTTTTTTATGCGATCACTGCAGTCGGTTTTCACGGGGCAAATATATTTTACGATGCATTTCTAGTGGACGTGACACCGGAGAAGCGGATGGACGAAGTATCAGCACGTGGCTTTGGTCTTGGATATATCGGGAGTACAATCCCATTCATTATTAGTATTGCGTTAATCCTATTGGCTGAAAATGGCGTCATACCGATTGCTACAGGATTGGCGATGAAGTTCGCATTTATCATCACCGCAATTTGGTGGATTGTGTTCACGGTGCCGATGCTTAAAAATGTCGTACAGATTCATTCAATTCCGCGTGATCCAAACGTGAATATTATTAAAGGAAGTTTTGTAAGGCTAGGGCGTACGTTTAAAGACATTCGAAAATACCGTCACGTGTTTTTATTTTTAATTGCTTATTTCTTTTATATTGACGGGGTTGGAACGATTATTTCGATGTCCACAGCTTACGGGACCGACTTGGGCATTAGTGCGACGACATTGCTCATCATTTTGTTTGTGACGCAATTAGTCGCTGCACCGTTTGCGATTATTTACGGTCGTTTATCGCAAAAGTTTACGGGGAAAAAGATGTTATACGTCGGGATTTTCGTTTATATCATTGTTTGTATTTATGCGTTTTTCATGAAAACAGAGACGGACTTTTGGATTTTAGCGATGCTGGTTGCAACTTCACAAGGTGGGATTCAGGCACTCAGTCGTTCGTATTTCGCTAAACTAGTTCCGAAAGAAAAAGCGAATGAGTTCTTCGGATTCTATAATATTTTCGGCAAGTTTGCCTCCGTTATGGGTCCTTTACTAGTTGGGGTAACCTCACAAATGACGGGGAACTCAGCATACGGCGTGTTCAGTCTTGTTGTTTTATTCATAATCGGGATTATCGTTCTTCGTTTTGTACCTGAACCTGATACACTGCGTAGTACATGATTCGAAAGCTATTTTCAACTTAATAATCTAAATATATGACCGGGCTGTCCCAAAAGACCGAAAATCGCCAGAACGGCTCCCTTTCCTGCGGGAGTGTCGCCTTTTCTGGCGATTTTCTAGAAATTTCATGTCAAATAAATAGT
This sequence comes from Sporosarcina sp. Y1009, assembly GCF_057669865.1. Lineage (NCBI taxonomy): Bacteria > Bacillati > Bacillota > Bacilli > Caryophanales > Caryophanaceae > Sporosarcina > Sporosarcina sp. Y1009. Next base: position 55,383 of record NZ_JBYHFO010000005.1, read on the forward strand.
AGTGAAAAATGGTTAAGAAATGGTATGATTTCTTAACCATTTTATTTTTCCGTACTTATTGGACAGCCCCGTTTTTTTCTGCTAATGATATTATGAGTAGAACAAAAAACTATAAATACAAGGAAAATTCTAATTATTCATTGATGTCTAGTGAAATTGCATGTAAAATTAGCTTAAAAGTATAGGGAAGAAGGGGAGAAATTTGATAGAAAAAATCATCTGTCGACATGTTGAAAAGTCATTTGAGGGTGATGGTACAAAAACGATTGCGCTTAAAGATGCAAATCTGACATTTGAAAAAGGAGAATTCACAGCGATCATTGGGCCGTCGGGTTCTGGTAAATCCACATTGCTAAGTTTGATAGGCACCTTAGATAAGCCAACGGAGGGTGGTATTTTTTATGATGGCGAAGAAATCTTAACCAAGAGAAAAAACCAAATCGCCGACTTTCGCTTCGAAGAAATAGGCTTCATCTTTCAACAATTCCATCTCCTTCCCACATTAACTGCATTAGAAAATGTTCTGACCCCGTTGTTTTCTAGAAAAGTCCCATACGATAAATTGAAACGAGCAAATGAAGTCCTAGAACAAGTCGGACTTCAGGATAAATTGAATTCACTTCCTTCCCAATTATCAGGCGGTCAGCAACAGCGCGTTGCCATTGCGCGTGCCATCATACACAAACCAAGCTGGTTACTAGCGGATGAACCTACAGGTAACCTAGATACAGAAACAGGAGAACGAATTTATGACTTGTTAAAAGAACTAAATGAACAAGAAGGATGCGGCGTCTTATTTGTGACCCATGATCCAGCGCTTGCATCCAACGCAAAACGCATTATTTCGATGAAAGATGGTGTTGTAATTTCGGATAAAGTGGGTGTAGCCCCGTGATTCGCTTTATTTGGCAGAATTGGTGGAGACGGAAAGAGCGTTTTATTTTATTAATTGTTGGGGCCTTCATTGTTAGCGCTGGATTAACATACTTAATTGGATTATCAGAAACAAATAAAGGGACAATTGTCGATACATTACAGAAACGATGGTCTGCTTCTTATGACATCGTCGTTCGTCCAGAAGGAACCCGAAGTGTTACGGAGGAGAAAAAATTGTTGGAACCCAACTACTTAAGCGGCTTAAGTGGAGGGATTAGTGTTGAACAATATGAATTGATAAAGGATATACCGGGTGTTGAGGTTGCTGCACCCATCGCGATGATTGGTTACGCAATCTATAATGTGAATTTTAATACAGTTGAGTTACCTGAGGATGGCATTTATAGAAGGACAACGACGACAACCGTAAATAATGGGATAGGCGAGGAAATAGAATCCAATAATTCCTACTTTCCAATTAATGTTTGGGACATTTCAAATAAAGGACCTGAATACGGAGTTGGTGCTCCGCATACGGATTTGATGGTTACTGGAGAAACCCTTTTGGCTGGAATCGATCCTGAACAAGAAGCGAAATTAGTTGGACTAGATCAAGCAATCATTGATTTGGGAACAAGTCGGTATTTTGAGGATACCGATACCTATTATTTCAATGAATCAAATAAATACCATGAATTTCCGATCATTGTAAATCAAAAAGCATTTACCCAAAAGCAAGTAGATATTACCTTTGAACGCCTTAATATTTCGATTAACGAAGACAATGCCAATGAAATAATGGAGGGCGTTAAGGAAGGCGGTGGCGTAAGTTATCTAGATACGCTTGAAGGAGAGGTAACTGATACATTCTCTTTTACAGGAGAAGAAGCCTTTGAAACATTTGTCAGCAGGATGACAGGCGTTGATTGGAAAACAGGTGAAGTAGTTGAAGAGAACGAATCGAAAACATACGGTGAAGACATTACAGGCATTGTGTTTAAGCCAAGTCCATTGGAGTATCGTGAAATCTCAAGTCCCTATGCAGATAGGTGGCCATATTCTTACCAAGTGATTCCTTTCCAGAATGGTGAAGATATCGTAGGCGTGTATCAAAATAAGCAGTCTTTTCGAGAACCTAAGTTAATGGCAGAAGAATACTTGGACTTACCGCAAGTTAAACCAAATTGGATAGGCTTTTATGATTCTGGTAATCTCGCAATATCAAAGGATCCAGCAAGTGAATTGCCAATGGAAACCTATCGCCCCGCCACTGCCGAGTTTGTCATGGATTCAGAAGGTAATCCAGTGAATCCGCCTAAAATGTTAAAACCAATTGGTGACCGTTATAGCTTTTTAACCGACCCGCCCGGAATGTTAACGACAATAGAAGCAGCAGAAAAGGTGTTAGGTGATAAGCCCATTTCAGCAATCCGGATTAAAGTATCCGGAATCGTAGATATAGGCGACGAAAGTCAGGCTCTATTGGAACAAGTCGCGAGGGAAATCGAAAGTAAAACAGGTCTCATTACAGATATCACGCTAGGCTCGTCCCCGCAGCTAGCGTTAACCTATATCCCTGGCTTAGATGATAAAAGCGATATTGGTTGGTTACAACAACCGTGGGTGAATATTGGGTCCTCTATTTCGATTTTCAGGGAAACAAAAGTTGGCTTTTCAGGCATCGTTGCGAGCGTGATTGCAGTTGCAATCGTCTATGTGTGGGCTTCCGGGATCGTTAATTTGCTAGCTAGAAGAAAAGAATTTGCTGTATTACTTTCTATTGGCTGGCGACCGAGTCAATTAAGTCGTCTATTGTTCTTGGAATCTAGCATAATTGGTCTATTCGTCGCGTTAATTTCCTGGATGATGCTCGGTTTTGTTTTTGTATCGGGTGAAGCAACGATATCCTTTAATCGTTTCTTATGGACCGGTTTATTTGGACTTATCGTTTACGTGCTAGGAGCGATTATTCCGATGATGTTAACACGGAATATTTCTCCATATGAGGCAATGCGTACAGGAGAAATATCGGGCAAAAGTAAGCGGATGTTCCAGGCTAAAGGCATTAATCGTATGGCTTTTAACCATTTTATCGGAAAGTGGAAAAGGAGTTTTCTATCGGTTATTTCGATTGCACTACCTACCGCTTTATTGGCTGTGTTTCTCTACATTACATTCAGGTTAAAAGGAATCATGTACGCCTCGTTATTGGGGGAGTATGTGGCATTGGAGATTGGACCTACACATTATGTTGCCATCATCGTGTCCTTAATAATCGCTGTTTTAACTACAGCGGAAATTATGTGGCAAAATGTTTCTGAGCGAAGAGAAGAAATTTCTTTACTACAAGCAATCGGATGGAAAAGATGGAGCATTCGTCGGTTGATTTTAGCAGAAGGAATCTTTAGTGGTTTGTTTGCCGCGGTGATAGGTCTAACAATTGCATTTCTGATGATGTGGGGGTTATATGGTACTTTCCCGAAAGATGAAATTGGATTTATCTTAGCGACAGGATTGATCCCAGTAGTCATTGGGTTAATCGGCACAATCTTCCCTGCGGAAAGAGCCGTTCGAATCAATCCAAGTCAAGGGATGGGCGGAAATATTTCGAATCGAAAAGCTGTGGAAAGACGTTTAAAATGGGTTCTGATTTCAACATCCGTGTTATTGGTGGGCACTTTTCTAGTTACGATGGTAAAGGTTGCCCCAAACATTGAACGGGCTCATACAGGGGTTGAAGCAGAGCAAGTCTTTCGTCCAACAGAAGGCGGTGTTGAGGAAAAGACAGATGTCAATAAACCGGACCAGGACACTGATGGTGCGGAAACAAATGATATTTTCGAAACCCCAGGAGAATATGAATTGGAATTCACGGAAAATGAAACCAGTCAGGGAAGGCTAGCTTTATCCTACGAGGCAAAAGAAATAGAGAGTAGTTTACCGCCTGCAGAAGCTGGGGAGAAGAATATTGCCATCGAATTTTCTTTTGAAATACTAGATTCGGGGTCATATGTAATGCGGCCAAAGCAAAATTTTTCGCTTGTTGTTGGAGAGGATAGCTATCGCCCAGTCGAAGTGGAAGTGCTTGAAACAGAGGCTTCGGAAGAGGAACGTTGGTTAAATGGCTATCGAGATGGGAAAATGCGTGCCGTGTTGGAGTTTAGCGTTCCCGACAGTGTTGAAAATTATGGCTTGTTGTTGAGAAATGAAAGTTTAGGGAAAGGGATAATGGTTTGGTTTGAATAGGTGGATATGATACTAGCAAACGTAAAAGTAGAGTGGAATGTGGAAATTGCTCTCTGCTTTTAATTTCGTTGCGAATGAAGGTTTTTAAAGAGTGCTTCCAATGAGTCAAAGGTCACGACTTGCAAGCAAACTACCTAACTGTGCAAGCAAACATAGTGCAAGTGCAAGCAAAACACTACCAAGTGCAAGCAAACAGAGCATGAGTGCAAGCAAAATCCACAGTCCGGTGCTCTGTGGTAATAAAACAAGTAATTTCCTGTTTTTATCATTAATCAGAGTGGAAAGCGTCCGCTCGGAACGGAACTTAATGGGACTAGAAAAGTATTGGATAGCTCCTTTTTAATTATGAATATCTCAATTGTAGTATAATAAGTGTTACTACGAATTTATTTGAAGGAGTCATTCAATGAAAAGTTTTACAATCGATTTACTTTTAGAAGTGATGGGCGAATTATTTTCCAATGAAATATCAATCGCTATATCAGATACGAAAGAATATATCTATTATCGTCCAAGTAAACGGATTGACTTAAAAATTAATGCAGGGGATCCAGTAAAGGAAGGGACCATTGCTTATAAAGCCCTTGCCGAAAATCAAAAAGTTTCGGAGTTTATTAACCGAGACGTTTTTGGCGTGCCTTATCACGGCATGGCGGTTCCTGTTCATAATGACGGTGTACTGGAAGGCTGCGTTATGGCAATATACCCTGCTTATACGGATGGTAAGTCTGTTGTGACTGTCAAAACACCGGATGGCTGGATTCCTGTTTCATTTAAAGACGTGAAGTACGTTGAAGTGAAAGATCGGAAGACAATTGTCGCGGCAGATGGTTTTTTGGGCACGCATAAAAATACGCTACAAGAGTTTGAATACATATTACCAAGGGATTCCTTTGTTCGATGCCATAGATCCTTCATTGTGAACGTCCATCACATCAAAGAAATCTTCCCGGATACGCACTCGACATTTGTGTTGGCGATGGATGACGAGACGAAAATACCGGTTAGTCAATCATATTCTAGTTATTTCCGAAAATTACTAGGTTTTTAAATACGGTTTCAGACATGATTTTAAGTGCTCCAGCCAGTTTTTCTTTATTCAAAACGCATATTTCCTATTGACTGTTATAATCCTGTAGAATTAACTAAAAGTTATGAAAAGGGGAATAAACCAATGGGAAAACAAATAGATCGTATTAAACATCTTCAATTGCAAGATTCAGTTGTGACACCGGAAGAGGCGGCATCGTGGATTAAAGACGGTATGACGTTGGGATTAAGTGGATTTACTCGTGCGGGTGACGCGAAAGCGGTTCCATTGGCTTTAGTAAAACGTGCAGAGCATGAAAAGTTTAAAGTAAATATATTTACTGGAGCGTCATTGGGGTCGGATATCGATCGATTATTTGCAGAGGCTGGCATTATAAATAAACGACTGCCATTTCAAGCCGAGCCAACCATGAGAAAGAAAATTAACGATGGAGAACTTTTATTTGTTGATCATCATTTATCACAGACCGCGGAACTTATTCGTGCGGAAGTCATCGAACCAATTGATTTCGCTATATTGGAAGCGATTTCAATAACGGAAGACGGAATGATAATACCGACAACGTCCGTGGGGAACTCATTGACATTCGCAGAACATGCAAAGTCGATTATTATTGAAATCAATATGGCACAGCCGACTGAACTTGAGGGATTACACGATTTGTATGATCCAGGCAAACAAGGCGAGCGCCAGCCAATTCAATTAACAAATGCGGATGACCGTATCGGCACAATCGGTATTCCAATTGATGTGGAAAAGGTAAAAGGAATCGTTTTCACCAATCAATTGGACTCACCGTCAACGATTGTGGCACCGGATGAAGAAACAGAAATTATGGCAGAACATTTATTGACGTTTTTACGTGCGGAAGTACAAGCAGGTAGATTAACAAATAAATTAGCGCCGTTGCAATCAGGAATTGGATCAGTTGCAAACGCGGTGTTGCACGGTATGATTAACTCTGAATTTGAGGAGTTAGAAGTGTATTCAGAAGTGCTTCAGGATGCGGTTTTTGATTTGATAGATGCGGGTAAAGTGCGTTTCGCGTCCTGTGCTTCGATTACATTATCTGAAGAGAAAATGGAGCAAGTATTTGGTAACTTTGACAAATACCGTGACAAGCTAATCATGCGACCACAAGAGATTTCAAACCATCCAGAAATCATTCGTCGTCTCGGATTAATCTCCATTAATACGGCACTTGAGTTAGATATTTACGGAAATGTTAACTCTACGCATGTTTCTGGTGCGAAGATGATGAACGGGATTGGCGGTTCTGGCGATTTTGCACGAAATGCACGTCTTGCAATCTTTGTAACCAAATCAGTTGCAAAAGGCGGCGACATTTCAAGTATCGTACCTTTTGTATCTCACGTCGACCATACAGAACATGATGTTGATATAATTGTAACGGAACAGGGTTATGCAGATCTTCGAGGACTCGCGCCAAGAGAACGTGTAGGGTTGATCATTGAAAACTGTGCACATCCAATGTACAAGGATCAATTACGTGAGTATTATAACGAAGCCCTTGAAAGAGGCGGACAAACACCGCATGTCTTGGAAAAAGCATTTTCATGGCATACGAATTTGGCAAAGAACGGAACAATGCGTGAACTAGTTGAAGAGTTTGCTTAATCGATAACGACATACTAATAGAGTGCTAAACCGTAAAAGGTTTTAGCACTTTATTTTTTCTTATTCCCAGATATAATTTGAGTAAACAAGATCTTTTGAAACGAAAAAACGGTCAGGAGTTTTTCAGCCCAACCGTTCAGTAAAACTGTCCTTATATTCTTTTGAACCGAAATACGACCAGATTAATAACTGCCAACAGCAAACCAAGCCCTAACAAAAGAATGACCCCGTTTTGAAAGTGAATCGAAGGGTCAATCGACAAAGCAGCAATTTCCCCATTTAACACACGATGAATATCGACATATGTGAATGGATTAAATTTCGACGGCGAAAGTATCATCATTCCACCAAATGTTAGCCCGCTGACAATTAGTAGATTAATCGTTGGACTTTTAATGAAAAACGAAATCAATAGATAGAGTGAGTACAGGAAGAATGCCAAAACGAGTGCTAACCCAATCGCTTGAAGGAAATATTCACCCATCGTGATAAAATGGAATGAGTCATTCTCTGCACTTAACTTTGTATATTGAGGATCGAACGAATTGGGAATGGCCCCTTCATAGAAAAGCACTGGATATTGGAGGCTTCCAATCCCTTTTGTAAACAAACTACTGAAGAGAGGTGCGGCGACAATGAGAAGTATGAAACCAACCAAGTAAAGTAGACCACTGACATACTTTGCCACAAATAAACGCATCTTCGGAATCGGTTGAACGAAGAAAAAGTGCAAGCCTCTTTTCTTTCCTCTAGACTCAGCGCTAATCGTATTCCCGAAGATGAAGAGGCCAATCAAGATGATAATCGTTAAGTAATAGTTTGGCATCATTTGATAAAGATAGGTTAATCCGGTTTCACCGTAACGTTTCGTAAGACTTTTCCATCTGTCCAGTGACTTTCCAGTAAATTGGTCATATATAGTAGGATGAAAAAAGAAAAAGTTAGGTTCATGGGCAACTGGTTCGAGCCCGCGCTCCACTAGCCATTCTGTTTCTTCTTTTGTTACACGGATTGTAAAGGGCCCGATATTTTGATCTTCGACGCCAAAACCGCCATGGCCCGCTATGGCATTTTCAAGGTGCTCAATATCTTCTTGAAAGATATTTTTCCAATTACCTTCGGTGTAATCTTCCAGCCATTGTTCTCGCCATAGTATCGAGTTTTTAAATCGTTCAATGTTTTCTTCGATAGTCTGTATCTTATCGACTTTGCCGCTTTCTTCCGCTTTATTTAGTTCGATTTCTTCATTTTCAATCCAGTTCTCAAAGTCTTGTATAGTGCTCTTTACACCAGCAATATTATTTTCATGTAACTTTTCTGCAACAGAATAATTAAAAAAGTAAAGACTAACCGCTGCGATAAATGACAATAGAACAGTTGCCCAAATCATTTTTTGTTTCGTTAACTTTTTCCATTCAAATCGAAAATGCTTCATTTATATCCCCCTCTTCTCAGTGACGCTGATCGTAAGGAGTAAAAGGACAAGTGCACTTATAATAAGCACAGCAAGTCCACCCGGATAATAGGTCGGCAACGCAATAAGAACAGTTTCAATCTCTTGATAAACAAAAGGATTGATAAAATGGGTAACGTCATTCGAAGTCATCATCCAACCACCTATAAAGAAAATAAACAAAGCAACATAAGTGATAATTGTATGTCGAATGAAGAAGCTAAGAAACAATAATAAGGCAACCGCAAAGAGAGCGAAGCAAATTGCGATTAAAGTACCTTCTTTCAAGTAAATCCCGATAGTCGTTAATTGATCGGCCTTTGTTAAAAGTGGATACTTAAAGAAGTTGCTATCGGCCTGAGAAAAAATGGATGGAAGTAGGTAAGCGAGCGAAATGACAAATGATATCCAAACAATAAAGACGATGAACAAACTACTAAACTTTGTCATTATGTACTTCCACTTGGGAATTGGTAATGTGAAAATAAGTTGAGCATTATGATCCTCAAATTCTCTCGTAATAAATGTACCTAAAATAAGCAATACGATAAGAAATCCGATAGGGGTGATGGCTAAATTCATAACTTTTTTAAGAAAAACGGCCCCCTCTATGGACAAATCGAAATCCTCTTTCTTTAACCCCACTCGCTGCAACTCTTCATTAATCAGGATGGTCTCATCGATTTCTATCTGACCAAGAGAAAATTGTCCTTCCATTTCTTTATAGGTCATCGCCATTCGGTATACATCATTCTCAAGTTGAAGTTCTTGTGTTGACTCCTCAGTTTCAATTGCCTGTATTAATTCACGTATCAATCCATATAATTGATTACCAATTTCCAGTCTTGCCTCAATTTCAGGGTCATGGATTTTCTTTAAATCCTCCAGATCTCCTGAATTATTCGAACTGACTTCTGAGGAGAACTCTGAAAAGTAGGTTACTTTCTTAGGAATGATTGAATCTTGTTGTATGATATTTTTGAGGAAAATACCCGCTATGAAAAGCGCAGTAAAAAGAAATAAATAAAGGACGGTTTTCGTACGAATCATCTTTTTGAATTCGAATAAGAGAAGTTTCATTTTGTCGGCCCTGCTATTTCAAATATTTCCTCATACCGTTTTTCCGAACCTACGACTTCTTTTTGCATATCAATAATATCAACATCCGAGTCTCTAAATAAATCAATTAATGATTGGAAGCCTTCATCATTTAGCTGCACGGTAAAACCTTGTTCAGTTTCAGAGAAAAGATAGGATTTTGACGAGAAAATCGATTTCATTGGTCCTTTGTCTTCCACCTCAAAATGGTAATAGACTTGCTCGAAATCACTTAAATCTTCTTCGATTAGTTTGCCATCTTTTAAAAAGAGAATGTTTTTAGTTACACGGTCTACTTCGGCCAGGTTATGGGAGGATAATATAATTGTCGTACCACTTTCCGCCAACTCTACGAGTATTTTTCTTATTAAAATTGCGCTCGTAGGATCTAATCCGTTTAATGGTTCATCGAGCAGTAATAGTTGGGGTTTATTGACAATCGCCATCGCTAAAAGAAGATGTTGTTTCATCCCTAACGAATAATCTCCGGCCGTTTTTTTTAAATAATTTTCCATTCCGACATACGTCGCAATTTCTTGAACCCGCTTTTTAGGCAGGTTATGAACATCACAAATATATTTTAAATGGTCGTACCCAGTTAAATAATCAAATAATACCGTATTATCTTGTAAAAATGATACTTCTTTAAAAACAGAGTAATCTTTATTGGATTTGCCAACTAGTTGCACAGTTCCCGAACTAGCAGGGATTAAGTTCGTAATTAGATTTAGTAATGTCGTCTTTCCAACACCGTTGGGACCAATCAGTGCCCATATTCCCGGCGTGTCAATTGTAAGTGAAATATCATTAATGACGGATTGCTTTTTAAAGCGTTTCGATAATTTTTGCACAGTTAAAATAGACAAAATCCCACCAACTTTTCTGTTATTTTATAACTTGCTGTTAATGCATTTTAGACAGGAAAACTTAACAAAGGCGAATAACAACGCAAATAAGCTTATGAAACTATTTTCATAGTTTACTTCATCGATAAATTCTCTATTTTAATTAATAGTATCATATATTCAGATAATATACAAAATTTGCTAAAAATGAGGATTGAATAATATATAAATATATTTAAAGGCGGATGCCATTAGCATAAGGCAATTAAATCTAACTCTATAAAAAGCGACAAAAAAACTGAAGGACTCTAGTTTAAGAGTCTTTCAGTTTTTTGAATTATAGTGCCATTTGATGGTCAAATATGATGTTATTTAAATTGCGAAATTATAAGCTTCGGTAAACGACTAAAGCCGCCGCTCACATCATTCCGCCTTAGCAGCCAAAGCTCTCTCAAATTCCTTCTTCACGCGATGAAGCAATTCAAAATCTGTCAATAAACGATGCCCTGTTGACGCTAAAGCTTTAGCGCCAGTAATTAAAGCTTCATCACCCTGTTCTGACTTCGCGGCTTCTCTGAATTCATCAGTGTGCGCAACAAGATTATCCGGTCCGATTTTGATATACGGATGTGCAGTTGGCACTTCGTAGCTAATGTTTCCTGCGTCCGTCGAGCCTTTACCTTCTCTCTTTTCGGTATGGACTACTTCGCCAAGTGCGGAAAGTTCTTCATCCAAGATGTTATCAAGAACCGAGTTAAGGACAAGATCTTTTACTTCGTTCTGGAAGCGTTCGATTTTGACGGTTGCACCTGTCGCAAGCGCAGCCCCTTCAGCGACGTTCCGAACTTTATCAGATACTTCGACTGTTTTTTGCCATGATGCAGCGCGAATATAGAAGCGTGCGGATGCATATTCGGGAATAATATTCGGTGCATCGCCTCCGTGTGTAATAATGCCGTGAATACGAACATCAGACGGTAATTGTTGACGAAGTGCACTGATGCCGTTGAACAGTTGAATAACAGCATCTAACGCGTTAATGCCTGCTTCTGGTGAACCTGATGCGTGCGCAGGTTTTCCGTAAAAATGGAAATCAAGTGGATCTACAGCAAGTGATTCGCCTGTTGTTGCAGTTTTACCAGATGGGTGAATCATGAGTGCAACGTCAACATCTTTTAAAAAGCCTTGTCTGACGAAACTCCCCTTTGCACTACCATTTGGGCCGCCTTCTTCAGCAGGAGTCCCAAGAACGACGACGCGTCCGCCAGTTTCAGGAAGCGCTTCAGCGAGTGCAATCCCCGCTGCGACACTCGTTGTTCCGATGATATTATGTCCGCATGCATGACCTAACCCTGGAAGTGCATCATATTCAGCAAGATAAGCGATTGTCGGACCTTCTTTTCCACTGTCTTTCACTGCATAAAACGAAGTTTCATGACCAGCAACCGCTGTTGTCACTTCAAACCCGGCATTTTCCAACAATGCCACATGTTTAGCGCTCGCATACACTTCTTCGTTTCCGATTTCCGGTTTTGCATGGATATCCTGACTCGTTTGAATATATAACGCACGGTTGTTTTCGATAGATTGGAATAATACGTTCGTCTCTTCTTTTACAATGCTCATTATGATTGCCCCCAGTTCAATTATTTTTTAAGGTCTTCAAATAATGTATCAATTTCTTCCTGCGTTAAATTAATCAGATAAGATCCACCTTTTGTATCTTTTTCAACAGCTTTTGCAATATCTTCTTCTTGATATAACTCAACGATGCGTTTGAATGTTTTATTGTCTTTTTCCTTCTCGCTTGCTGCAATTAAATTCACATACGGGTAAATATTTTCATCATCGACAGATTCTCTAAAGATTGGATCCTCGCCTGGTGAAAATCCTGCTAGTCCAGCAAATCCATTGTTAATAACAGCAGCAGTCACGTCTGGCAATGAACGAGGCGTTTGTTGCGCGACCATTGGAATGATTTCTAAATTCAATTTGTTTTCAATAATTTTACTCGGGTCTCCAAATAATCCAAAGTCATCAGTTAGCTTAATGAGTCCAGCACTTTCAAGTAAGCGTAGTGCACGTGCTTGGTTTGAAGGGTCATCAGGAATTGCAATTTTGTCTCCTTCTTTGATCTCAGAAATATCGCTTATTTTTTCAGTGTAAACGCCAAGTGGTGCAAACATTGTCGAGCCAATTGGAACAAGTTCATTTCCGCTTTCTTTTACATATTGGGCCAAGAAAGAAAAATGTTGGAATGCGTTTAAATCAACATCGCCTTGTGCAAGTGCATTATTTGGCAAAGTGTAATCCGCGAACTCAATAAGTTCAATTTCGATGCCTTCCTTCGCAGCTTTTTCTTTCAGAATTGGCCACTGAGCACCGTCTGATCCATTGACGCCGATTTTCACTTTAACTGTTTTTTCACCATCAGCATTTTTTCCGGCATTTTCTTTAGTACCACAAGCCGTTAATATAGCTGCAGTTACAATCGCTAAACATAAAATCAATAATTTTCTCATTTTTCTCTTCTCCTTTTATGTAAGTTCATCTATTTTTTAATCAACGACGCATAATCTTTTTAGAAAGCGTATTTCCAATCCACTGTGCAACTTGTACCATCACAATAAGGATAACAACCGTTACAATCATGACACTTCCATCAAACCGCTGATAACCATAAGTCATAGCGATATGTCCAAGGCCACCGCCACCGACCGTTCCCGCAACTGCCGAGAAATCGATGAGACTGACTGAAACGAAAGTTAATCCTAAAATCAAAGGCCCAAGCGCTTCTGGAATAAGGACTGTAAAGATAATTCGTAACGGGCTAGCTCCCATAGCTTGTGCAGCCTCGATTACGCCGGGGTCAATACTCACCAAGTTATTCTCTACGACTCGGGCAACTACGAAACTGGCTACTATGGTCATCGGGAATATAGCTGCCGCCGTTCCAATGGTGGTACCCATTACCAATCTCGTAAGTTGTGAAATGGCAACCAAGAAGATGATAAATGGAATCGGTCGAATGATATTAATAAATATATTCAATATCCGTGAAACAGCTTTATTTTCTAAAATGTTATTTTCTCTTGTCACAAACAATAGTAGGCCAAGCGAGATTCCAATAATTGAACCAAAAATCAGTGTGGCGATCACCATGAGGAGCGTTTCGCCAGTCGCTTCTACAATACGTGGCCAAAACGTGGACCAATCAACTTTCATCTTTAATGACCTCCTTTATTTCAACGATCGTTTGAAGTTCCTGCAATACTTTTTGAATCGCTTCCGTATCGCCTTCAAACGAAACCAGCAGATTTCCGAAAAAGCGTTCTTGTAACTCTCGAACCGAGCCGTAGACGATGTTGAAATCGACGCCATGTTTTCGAGTTACTTGCGAGAGTACAGGGTTACTTGCAATATCGCCTTTAAAAATAACGCGGTATAACTGGGTACCACCTTTTGATCGCCATTCGTTCAAAAGCTTTTCCGAAGGCAAGTCCTGTTGGATGGATTGGATAAAGCGCTGCGTAGTCGAATGTTGTGGGTCGGTAAAGGTTTCGAAAACTTCTCCAGACTCAATCACTTCGCCTTCTTCCATGACCGCTACATTGTCGCAAATTGATTGAATGACATGCATTTCATGTGTGATAAGGAGAATGGTTATCCCGAACTCCTTATTGACCTTTTTGAGTAACCGTAAAATATCAGCAGTTGTGTCAGGGTCTAGAGCGGATGTTGCTTCATCACAAATTAGAATATCTGGGGAGCTGGCGAGTGCTCTGGCAATCCCAACACGTTGTTTTTGTCCACCGGATAGTTGATCTGGATAATCTTTCGCTTTATCAGATAGCCCGACGAAAGCCAATAGTTCTTGGACACGCTCTTGAATGTCTTGTTTTGATGCGCCGGCTAATTTCAATGGATAAGCGATATTTCCCGAAACTGTTCTTGAGTTAAACAAGTTAAAGTTTTGGAATATCATGCCGATGTTTTGGCGTTGTTTACGTAGTTCTTTCGCTGATAATGTACTGACGTCAATTTCGTTGATGAAAACAGAACCAGCTGTTGGACGCTCTAACATATTTACTAAACGCAGTAGCGTACTTTTTCCAGCACCACTAAATCCGATAATGCCGTATATCTCTCCTTTTTCAACAAAGAGGGAAACATCTTTAACCGCGTGCACCTCCCGTTTTCCAAGACTAAACGTCTTCGAGACATTTTTAAATTCAATCATGTCAAAACCTCCTGATAAAACTCTTATTCCGCGTTCACAACATCTCAGCCATCAGTGAAAAAAGAAAAAGCCCCTTCTTACTTATCATCGTTCGATAAGAAAAAAGAGGGCTTCTAGTATGTAAGAAACCATCTCGTCCTCATCTTCCAAATGCCGAAGCACTTGCAGGAATTAGCACAGTATTCATTCGTCATGAATCTGTTGCCGAGATGTCATAGGGCCTGTCCCTCGATCTCTCTTGATAAGAAAGTGATGTTTTGCTATTCAATTGTCGCAAGAATTAATCCTTACTTTAGAGCGAAAAGAAGTATAAGTCAATCAAATATTTGAAGTAAAATTATTCGAATTATTACCGCAGTCAAAATGAAAGTAAATTTCTTGATTCAAGTCTGTTAAATATGACCTATTTGTCCGAAAAAGCTATGTGTACTTTTAATTTGAAAAGTAAATATTGGTTTTGGGTCTGTGTGCCTATATGGAAGAAAGTCTATTTTTGTTTGTGCTAAAGGTTGTTTTTATAACGAATAATCTTAATAAAGTAGAATTTATTTCATTTTTTGTAATACTTTGGTATTAGTTGGAAGCATCACTTCATTTGACTCATTTTTTAGAAAAGGCAGAAAACGTGTTGAAAAATAAACAACTTACACCTACGATGAATGCAGTTAGTTTATTTGATTGCTAGCCAAACTAACTTACCAGCGTATCTGTATCGTAAATATGAAAGCGCTTTAATGGGTGAGGGGGGATACAGGAAGGAATGAGAAAATCAGTAATCGCTATCAGAAGTGGCAGTTTTTTTAAAGTTACAATAATATCTAAGGAGGCAAAAAAATGAACTTTAAATCTAGTTATTTATCTAAAAGTGTAATTCTAATGTTAGTTGCTGTGTTAGTATTTTCCCCCGTAGCTCCGACATCGGGTATTGCAAATGCTGAAAAATCTACTACTACTGTTGAAACCCGAGTAAAGGAAATTATTGAAGTAGATGGAGAAGCATTCAGGGATTTGAATGCAAATGGCGAACTGGATCGTTACGAGGACTGGAGACTTCCTGTTGAAGAACGGGTAGAAGATTTGGTCTCTAAAATGACTGTGGAAGAAAAAGCAGGATTAATGCTGATTTCTTCGTTTAATAATGATTCCAGCCGTTTAACTCTTCAAGAGAAAAATTTACGTAACTTCATCGTTCGTGATGATCCAGAGCCGCGGGATCTTGCGTCTCGAAATAATGAGTTTCAAGAACTAGGAGAGGCTTCTCGTTTGGGGATTCCGGTAGTGATGACTTCCAATCCGCGTAACCACGTGAACCCGAACCAGACATATGGTCATGCAGAAGCTGGTGGACAACTATCGACTTGGCCGGGCGAGCTTGGTCTTGCTGCGACAAGGGATACAGAGCTTGTGAAGGAGTTTGCCGAAATTGCTGCCAAAGAATGGCGCGCAACCGGGATGCATAAGCTTTATGGCTATATGGCAGATGTGCTGACTGAGCCACGCTGGACACGTACGGATGGTACATTTGGCGAAGATCCTGAACTAATTTCCAACATGATCACTTCAATCGTTGAAGGTTTTCAAGGTGAGGAATTAGACGAAAACAGTGTTGCACTAACCATTAAACACTTTGCTGGTGGCGGTCCGCGATTAGAAGGTACAGACCCTCATCATGAATGGGGAAGTACAAATGTGTATCCAACCGAAGGAAGCTTGTATACATATCACCTGCCACCATTTTTAGCGGCAGTTGAAGCAGGCACGGCATCTATCATGCCTTACTATGCAAAACCGGTAAATGAAGGAAGTGCAGATCAGCTTCCGAAGCATTTATGGTACACAGAAGATCAGCAATTTGAAGAAGTTGCCTTTGCTTATAATAAAGGGTTACTTCAAGGTCTTCTTCGCGATGAAATCGGATTCGAAGGCTATGTAAACTCTGATACCGGCATTATTAATGATGGAGATCGTCCTTGGGGTGTGGAACATCTCACTTTACCTGAGCGTTATGCAAAAGCAATCGACGCTGGAACAAACATTTTCTCAGGTGGCACGGATGTTGCACCACTGATTGAGGCGATTCAAACAGGATTGGTAGAAGAATCAGTGATCAACCATTCGATTACCTTCCTGCTCACCGAGATGTATGACTTGGGTCTTTTTGAAAATCCATATGTAGATCCTGAACTCGCACAGCAAATCGCTGATAATCCTGAATCACAAGCATTGGCAGATGAAGCACACCGCAAGTCCATCGTGCTATTACGCAATGGTAATGAGGAAACAGGACCAGTTTTACCGATTACAGATGAAGAAGCAGGCGATGTAAAGCTCTATGTAGAAGTCTTTGAGGAAGATGAAGAAGCTGCAGCAGCATCAAGTGAAGGGTTGAAAGCATCGATTGCGCTGGCAGATCCATTAATTGAAATCGTCGATACTGTCGAAGAAGCTACACACGCTTTTATCTCCGTGATGCCAGCTTTAAGTTGGAGAGAAGATGACACGGAAGATGATCCGCCGTCTATTGAACTGATTAAGGATTCTGATACCGGAATTGATTCGGAACGCATTCTTGAGATCCAAGAAAAAGTAGAGACGACGATTTTAAGCGTAAATATGACCAATCCATGGCTGATCAATGAAATTGAGCCGGGTGCAGATGCCGTATTAGCTACATTCAATACGACGCCAGATGCTATCGTGGACATCATTCGCGGTAAATTTAACCCAACTGGAAAGCTACCATTCACGGTACCAGCTGACAAAGAAGCGGTTGAAAATAACGCATCTGATGTACCTGGATACGCTGAAACATTTGACTATGTTTATACAAACGCTGTTGGTGACGATTATGCGTTAGGCTATGGTTTATCTTATGTAAGCGCTTCTTATTTAATTGAAGAAATTGATCGTTTGGAAGAGGACGGTCAATTCGCTAACCACGGAGCCGCTCGTTCACTACAAGCTCAATTGAATCCAGTTGCACAATTCGAAACTCAAAATAATGCCGAGAAAGTTGTTAAGCATGTGAAGAAATTCATTAAAAAGTTAGAACAACAATACGAAAAAGGCAAAATATCCGCGAGTGCTTATGAAGAACTTCGAGTAGGGGCAGTGGAGTTATTGGAGCTTTGGGAATAGGATAGGGAACGTGTACAAAAACCATTGAAAAATGATAACTCAGGATAATTTATAATACAGAAGAAACCCTCGATGCTTGGTGTAGTAGAGTCAGTTTGAAACTACTAACCTATAAGAATCGGGGGTTTTTGTGTATGCTTGATAGCTATTACAGAAAAATACTTGGAACTGGTGTCTCCCATTTCGCATGTGGATTATCCGCCCCAAATGGTATGCTATGAACGAGGAGGTAATAAAGTGACTGTTTTGTTATTTGTTGTCATTATATTATTTGCGTCTATTTTACAAACAAGCACGGGATTTGGCTTTTCCATCATGGCAACGCCGTTCTTATTGTTGATTTTTGAACCTAGAGAAGCCATTCAAATCAATTTAGTATTATCGCTTGTCATTTCTGCTGCGCTTATTAGAAAAATACGCAAAGATATCGATTTGGGCATACTAAAACGATTCATTATTGGAAGTTTACCAGGGTTGCCAATCGGGATTCTGATCTTTTTATTTGCGGAAACGGAGAAGTTGAAACTAGGTATTGGCGTAGTCATTTTAACGTTAACACTTTTGCTTATTTTAAATTATCGCTTGAAAATGACGAAACGTCGCGATTTTTATATAGGAGGAATATCCGGTTTGCTAACGACGGGAATTGGTATGCCCGGTCCGCCTTTACTCCTCTATTTTTCAGGAACAGGCACACCAAAAGCGCAATTGCGTGCTACGACATTAGCATTTTATCTTTTTATTTATTCAATTAGCCTCATCATTCAAGTACTATTTGCCGGGACCAATAAAACCGTTTGGACATCGAGCGGAATGGGATTGCCCCTCGTCGTTTTAGGATTGTATTTTGGACAACTTCTATTCCACCGCATCAATCAAACGTATTTTCGGATTTTTACCTATGTGATTTTATTGTTTACCGGGGTTTATCTAATTATTCAATAACTTATACCGTGACTTCGCTCATTAAAGCATGTGTATTGCCTTCGGTGTCGTTGAAAAACACCATCCATGTTTCAGATGAACCCATTTTTGCGACAACATGCGGTTCATCCAGAAATGAAACATCCCTAGCTTTCAACGTTTCATAATGCTCATGAATATCATCAACATTAAAATAAAGTACGGAACTAGCCGCCCCAAATTGCTCTTTTTCGGGGAGACTAAGGAGAAGTCTCACGCCGTCGCAGTCAAAAAACGCCATCGTATCGGTGCTGAATAATAGCGGCAAACCTAAAACATCTTGGTAAAAAGTAATTGCGCGATTAATTTCTTTGACAGGCACTGCAACTTGACCGATTCCATTAATTTTCGTCATATGAATTTCCCCTTTGGCACTATTTTCTCAATTGTTTTATTACATGAGTTTGGAAATAAACATCGTCGCAATGCCAAAGTATATGAGAAGTGATAAAATATCATTGATTGTCGTAATTAACGGTCCTGATGCAACCGCAGGATCCACATTGAACTTGTGTAAGATAAGCGGGATAATCGTTCCCGCAAGCGTCCCGATAATGAGCGTAACAAGCAAGGATGCACCGACAACTAACCCAAGAACAAGACTGCCTTGCCAAACATAAGCAATAATTGAAATGAGGATTGCGCAAGTGACACCGATAATAATGCCGACAAAAAATTCTCTGAAAATCAGTTTAATCGTTTTCTTTGCACTCAGGTCCTCAGTCACAAATCCGCGCACAACGATGGCGAGCGATTGAGTTCCTGTATTTCCAGTCATGCCTGCAATCATGGGCATGAAAAAAGCCAGAGCGACAACCGCTTCGAGTGTTGCTTCAAATCTTGAAATAATACTTCCGGAAACAAGACCGATAAATAATAGTAAAATGAGCCACGGAAGTCGTCTATAGGCTGCAATGAACGGCGGCGTATTAAAGTCAATGTCTTTACCTGAAGCTAGAAGCATTCCGATATCTTCATCTGCTTCTCTCATAATAATGTCAACAACATCATCAACTGTTATAATTCCCGCCAATGTATTACCCTCCACCACAACTGGAATGGAAACAAAATCATGTCTAGCAATGAGTTTCGCAACTTCTTCTTGTTTCGTTAAGACGTCTACTTTAATAACATTCTTGACCATAATATCTTCAATGACAATATCACTTTCCGCGAGCAATAAATCACGGTAAGAAACAACACCGACAAGTTTTTGTTCATGATCAATCACGTAGAGGTAGTTTAAATACTCCGCTAGGTCCGAGAAATGTTTCAGTTTTTGGGTGGCCTCTTTAACTGTGTATGACTTGTCAATCCAAACAAAGCGGTCAGACATCGCGCGGCCGGCAGACTTTTCGGGGTATGAAAGAATCCTACGAATCGCAGTGGACTCTTCGTGTTTCATCTTCTTAATGAGTTTATCAATGGCATCACTTGATTTGACTAGCACCCGCATACCCGTGACTTCAGTCGTGGGATAGGGTGTTTTTTTAGATCCTAAACAAATTAAAATGGTTTTAGTTATCTATTAAAAATTGCACATGTTATTATTATAATAGGGTGATAATAGTGAATGTTAGAAAAGGTAGAGGCTATGTGTACAGTATTCAATACCATATGGTTTGGTGTGTGAAGTATAGAAAAAGCATACTGAATGGCTTAGTGGAAGCCCGCTTGAAAGAGATTTTAATCCAACAATCCAAGACACATGCTTTTACAATCGTTGAAATGGAAACGGATGGCGACCATATACATATGTTAATCGAATGTTCCCCACAACATTACATTCCAAATATAATGAAAGCGTTAAAAGGAAACAGTGCCCGCTTTCTTTTTAAAGAGTTCCCGGAGCTGCAAAATACGCTCTGGGGTGGACATCTCTGGAATCCATCGTATTTCGTTTGTACTGTGAGTGATCGAACGGATGAGCAAATTAAAGCTTATATTCAAGGACAACAAACCGCACCGAGAAAGCGTGGCAGACCAAAAAACTAAGGGAGGTGTTCGTTATGGCTCGAAGAAAAACTGTCGTAGAACGTAATCAAGAACTTGAAAAAGAAGGCAAGAAATTACGTTTTTACGGCATGAAAGTTCGTGCGATTACAACACCGGCGCAGCACGAACTGATTGTTAAATCAATTGGTTGTGCTCGTTTCGCCTATAACGCTTATTTGGCTGAAAAACAAAAAACATACAAAGAGACGAAGAGAGCCATCAGTTATAGTGCTTTCAAAAAAGATTTTGTTGCTTTAAAAAAGAGTCCTGCGTATGAATGGCTGTCTGAACCCGATAAATTCGCATTAGAGTGCGGCATGGAACAAGTGGATGACGCTTACGACCGCTTCTTCAAAGGACAAAACGGCTACCCAAAATTCAAGTCCAAGCATACATCTAAACAAAGTTATTCAACAAAAGAAACCAATGGAAATCTAGCGATTGACTTTGAAAAACAACGCATTAAAGTACCTAAACTCGGATGGGTAAACGTCCGGTTTTCAAAAGGGCAAATCGCATCGTTTCAAGAAAATGGCTTCAATGGAAAAGTGAAAGCGGCTACGCTAACCGTTCACGGTAGCAAGCAAACCCATATTTCATTACGAATCGAAGAAATTATCCCACTTAAAAAAGAGGTTGATTGGTCGACGATTCCAAGCGAGGAAGTCATTGGTTGCGACTTAGGTTTAACGCATTTTCTAATCGATTCAAACGGTAGAAAGGTCGAGAACCCGCAGCACCTGAAGAATGCCTTGAGTAAGCTGGCAAAGCTTCAACGTAGCTTGAAAAACAAAATGAAAGGTTCTGTAAACTATAAAAAACAACAAAAAAAAATCGCGAAACTACACTTACAGATCACAAATATGCGCAAGGACTTTCTGCATAAAGAATCTAGAAAACTCGTTAATGAAAACCAAGTTATCGTGTTGGAAGATTTGAATGTCAAAAGTATGATCAAGAATCGTAGATTGGCACGCAGTATTTCTGATGTGGGCTGGTCTACTTTCGTAACTTTCGTGATATATAAAGCAGATTGGGCCCACAAAAAGGTTGTGCTCATTGGCCGCTTCTTTGCCTCCTCAAAGAAGTGCAATGGGTGCGGAGAGAAAAATACGCTTTTATCCCTTTCTGATCGAACTTGGGTCTGTTCGAATTGTGGGAGGGAACATGACCGAGATGTAAATGCCGCTAAAAATATAAAAGAGGAAGGCATTCGTATGTTGGCAGAAATCTAAATTAAAGATTCTAACTACCGCAGGAACTGCGGGGTGTGCCTGTCAGCACCTAAGGGGGGCTGTTTGTTCGCTAGGAAAGGAGCAATGGAGAGAGTGTTAGACGTTGCAATTAACGCAGTTCTCGATGAAGCAGGAATCCAACGGCACCGGGCTTTCAACGTCTTTTGACATTGGAATCTCGTGACTACAGTCGTGGGAGGTTCAAAATCCTGTCAACATGACTGCAAGTTCATCATTTTTCATAAGGTCTAAGAGTTCCGCTGAACGATCAGCTTTCAGGACTTCAATGACATGGAGTTGTTCATCTCGTGTGAGGTACCGCAAAAGATAGGCCAGCTGCTCCAACTCCAAATATTCAAGAAAAAGTGGCCGGCGTTTCACGGGCAATTCCTTATATTGGTGTGCAACATCATAAGGTATAAGTTCTTTAATAACATCTTGAAACTCTTCTTTCTTCCCGTCTTTCAATAGTTGAATTAAACCAATTGCAACTTGATCTTCTTCAATTTTGTTAATCACTCACAACACTCCTTATTTATTTAGAAAAGAATTGTTTTATTGTCTATTGTTAATTTGCCCTAAAAGAGCCAGTTAAAAACCTTGATATTGTCTTCATAAATTGAATGAATGCTGAGGTGCAGTCAGTTGGATAATCTAAGAATAGTAAAATCAATCATTGTTTTCATACTTCTACTGGTTGTCGTCAACGTCCCAGTTAGCCAAAATCCTTTCGACCAAGTAGAGGTTGCATCGCCTTCTTCTAAAGAGTTCGTTTTTAAAGAAATTAAACCAAACGAAGCCATGGAAAAAAGAATAATTGAAAATGATGCTGGATTAGAGGAGCAAATAGAAACTGTTTTAAATGACCCCAGGCTAGACGGAACAACAACTTCCATCAGCATTCGAAAAGCAACCGACGGGAAAATCCTGTACACAAATTTAGGCGATACAAGAGTCCATCCAGCCTCGCTCATGAAACTTTTCACCGGAGTCGCGGCACTTGAAACGCTTGGGTTAGATCACACATTTAAAACAGAACTGTACACCGATGGGGAAATTAAGGGCGGAGAACTTCTAGGGAATCTTTACTTACGAGGACTAGGCGATCCGACATTAACGAAAGACGACTTAATCGATTTTGCTCATGAATTAAAAGAAAAAGGCATTCACACCATAACAGGCGATCTTTTCGGAGACGATACATGGTACGATGATGACCGACTTTCTCAAGATTTAAACTGGTCCGATGAGCCGTATTACACGGGCGCACAAGTTTCAGGGTTGACACTCTCTCCGAACGACGATTTTGACGCAGGAACAGTTATCGTTGACGTTTATCCAGCAACTAAAGTTGGTGAAGCCGGGACGATTCGAATGGTTCCAGAAAACAGCTATTTGACCACTGTCAACAAAACAAAAACTGTTGCGAAGAATGGAACGTCTTACATTAAAGCAGAGCGCGAACACGGTTCAAATACGGTCATCGTCACTGGAACAGTTCCAATAGGCTTCAAACAAAATCGTTCCTGGGCATCCGTTTGGGAACCAGCGAATTATACGATGAATGTATTCAAACACGTACTAGACGAAAAAGGCATCGAATTGACAAACGAAACACTAGTCGGAACTGGCACAGTTCCTAGCGGCGCAACTCTTTTGGCCACTAAACAGTCCATACCTTTGAAAGAACTAATCACACCTTTTATGAAATTAAGCAATAACGGACACGGGGAAGTGCTCGTCAAAGAAATAGGACGAGTAATCGGCGGCGAAGGCAGTTGGACGAAAGGACTTTCGACGATGAATCAAACACTCGCTGACATAGGGATTGATATGAACACCATATTGCTGCGCGACGGTTCAGGGATGTCCCATAAAACCCTCGTCACATCTAATGAAGTAACTAACCTTTTATATATTGCACAAACTAAACCCTGGTACGATGACTTCATGAATTCATTACCTATCGCGGGAGTTGAAGAAAGATTTGTCGGTGGAACATTACGATATCGCATGAAAGATACAGCCGCAGAAGGCAAGGTCAAAGCGAAAACTGGAACACTAAACGGTGTTACTTCTTTGGCGGGGTACGCGGAAACAAAAGACGGTGAAACCCTCATCTTTTCTGTCATCATAAACAATCATCTAGACGATACTGCATACGGATTGTTAGACGAAGTTGCGGTGATTATTGCGAACTATAAACGGGATTAATATGGGGGAGTTTTATGTTAGCAAGAAAAATCATATCCGCCCTTTTAGCGTCAATTATTATTGTGTTAGTGCTAGCCACAATCACATATGTAAGAGATGGACCTGAATCGGAGAACTTCGGTCTATATCTATTTATTTATTCGATTCATGTATTCCCGCCGATGTTTGTGTATGGCATTCTAACATCTAGCATATCTGAATGGCTTAGTGTGAAACATAGACAATATGCTAAGGGTTGGTCGTTACTCTACCATATCGGATTTGGCCTCCTGTTCTTTATTCCGCTAAATCTTTTCTCGCTAGTAATCTATCATGAGGTTAGTAGCATTGAACTATGGTTTATTTTATTATGTGGGGAAAGTGGCGGTGTGTTTTTCATCGTGGATTACATTGTTTCTCGCTTTTGGGATAAAAGCAATTAGCTGTTCAAACATCCATGACCTATAGATGTTGAACAGCTTTTGATGTTTACCTGATAAATTTGCTTATATTATGACGCGTCGAGTTCGCCATGTAGGCGAGAATTTCCGAGTTTAATTCACTCGGATAAAAGAATTGATAATAATACTTATCATCATGCCACTCAACAAGGTTGTTATAGACCAATGCGGATGTACCATCATCAAAAGTGATGTCCCGCGCGTCGTCAAGTTCAGACGACACAAGAGAATAGTCAAATGGCGCTTTACTCACACGATAATAATAGCGACCATAATGAAGTTGCTTATCATACTCAGTTTTACCGTACTTTTCATAATCGACTTTAATATCATTATTCAGCACGAAATGTGTAAACTCAACCGGCTCATCGTCCTCGTACTTCACTTCACCAAAAGTACACTCGACAAAATAAGGTTCATCCTTCGGCAATGGAACATAATCACCAAATTCCTTCATCGCATCCGTCGTATCTTTAAAACGCTTGTAATCCTTCTCATCAACTTCCTCGGATGATAAATTCTTAGCGATAAAAAAATTATTATCTACTGGAACCTCCTCAAAAACAAACGAATTATAATAAGGCACACTTCTCATACATGAATTATTCTTTGAGAAATAATAGAGAGAAATGGATGTAGAGAGAACTACTAAAATAGCGATCCATGTTTTCAACTTTTTAATAAAGAATCCCTCCTAATTTACAAACCTCCCAAATAAATCGTTCGGTTCAGAAAAAACACTCAATTAAATCATTCCATACAATTAGTTATGTACAACACAACAATACACTAAATAAACAATGAAACAATGACTATTTAAAAAACTTGGAGAAAGGTAGAGTTGAACATAATTATTCACTTTGGAGTTTTGTCTGAACTCCTCTGAATCACCCCCGAAGGTCCTCTCAACCCCACTCGATCTCCATCTGAATTCACAACCACAAATTATGTAAAATAAAAAAGCTGTTCCATCCCCGGTATTTCCCCGGATTGGAACAGCTTTTCTATCGTTTCGGTACATAATTCATCATAGTAAACATCTCATCCAGTTCTTCCTTCGTTAAATCACGCCATTTTCCATTTGGCAAGTCGCCGAGGTGAATATTTAGTATGCGTGTGCGCTGCAAACTCTTCACTGTGAAGCCGAGTGCTGAACACATGCGGCGGATTTGGCGATTGAGTCCTTGTGTGAGTGTGATGTTGAACTTGCGTGGTCCTAGTTGTTTTACTTTGCACGGTTTTGTCGTCGTCCCGAGAATATCGACGCCGGACTCCATTTTTTGCACAAACTCTCTTGTAATCGGTTTGTCGACGGCGACGATATATTCCTTTTCATGTCCGTGTTCCTCACGAAGGATTTCATTCACGACATCCCCGTCGTTCGTCAAAAGTAATAGACCATCTGAGTCTTTATCGAGTCTGCCGATATGAAAAATACGTAAGGGATGATTGATGAAGTCGACCACATTCCCTTTAATATGGCGTTCCGTTGTGCTCGTAATGCCGACGGGTTTATTGAGCGCAATATAAACGAGTTGTTCTTCAGTTTTTACGGGTTTTCCGTCTGCACGAACATCGTCACCCTCATTTACTCGACTGCCGAGTTCGGCGGGTTGTCCGTTAATCGTGATGCGTCCGTCTTCGATCCATTTATCGGCACCGCGTCTTGAAACAATCCCTGCTGAGCTTAAGTATTTGTTAATTCTCATAAAAGTCACCTGCTTTAAATAATAAACCAAGTATACCTTATTCGAAAGACACACTACTAAGAAAAGGGATGGGTGAAGCCTAGTGTTTTCCGTGAATCCAAGCGACAAATTTTCCGAATCGAACGGCGAATGGCAAGACGAGCAGGGAAGATACGCAGTTGAAAATAATACTGGCATGGGCCAACCTTGCATCGGGATCGTTAGCGAAAATGCTGCTGGCATCGGCTAACTGGGTGATAAAAGGCAGGCAGATGATGGCTCCAATAACATTTAGCCATACATGCGCGAATGCGGTTAATCTTGCCTCTTCACCGGCGCCGATACTGGCCAATAATCCGGTGACGCAAGTCCCGATATTGGCACCTAACATTATGACAATCCCGATTTCCAAAGGGAAAATATCAGCGTTTAAAAAACTCATGGCAATCCCCGTAACGACAGTGCTAGATTGAACGATGGATGTAATCAGAACGCCTACCAGTAAAGCATAAAGTATATGTTGGTCCAGCAATTGGAGTAGATGACCCATCAATGAAGTATTCGTTAAAGGAATTGCGAGTCTTTCGAAGCCGTACATTGCACCAAAGATAAACCCGAACCCGATCGAAATGAATCCAGTACTTTTAATCCAAATCGTTTTAAAAAGAAGGCATAAAATTCCTAGGAGGATAAGTGGAATCACTAAACTTGATAGATCGAATGAAATAAACTGTAATGTTAAGGTCGTGCCGATATTTGTTCCTAAAATAATGCCAATTGTTTGCGGGAATAACAGTAATCTCGTTGCAACAAAGCCGATTGTAATCAACATAACAGCCGAACTACTTTGTAAAATACTCGTCATGACAATTCCGGCAAACATTCCCTTTACAGGCGTCTTGGTAACTTTCTTTAACCGTTGTTCTAACTTTTTCCCAGAAAGATTAAAAAGCCCAATACGCATCCAGCCAATCCCAAGTAAAAAAATGGCGACAAGCGTTATAAAAGCAGCAATATAGAGTATGTCCATTCACCTCCAAGACTACTAGATTGGTCGACTGCAAAAGTATTGAAAAGAATGCTGTATATTAATACTCACCGATTTAGTGCGCAGTCGTTCGACTCCCGCGGGAAAGCGAGACAGCCGAGACCCTGGACTGAGCGCAGCGAGGGAAGCGGCTTGGCGCTCGCCCGCAGGAAAGCGAACGACGGAGCACTAAATCATTTTTAAGGAAAGTAATATTAACCACCCTTTCTCACTGACCTCCTACTATATGGGGATTCATATAAAACAATTCTACTAACCTACAGAAAAGCTTGACGATTCTAATAATACGTACTATGATAATATGAAGTTGTTGTTTCAAAGACGGGCAGGAGGTACCGATAGCGGTGCCGCCCACGGAACAGATGAGTTTAGATGAGAAGAGCATAGCTGAGAAATTGTTGAATAAGAGGAGTAGCACGGGTGAGCGTTTTAGAGAATCAGTGGGTGGTGAAAACTGATACGCAGCCTTTGTGAATGGACTTATGAGAGTCCCTTTGGAAATTCTTTCAAGGGGAACGTCTATCCCACGTTACGGGATGTGCTTTCATTTTTTAAAAGCACGCCAAGCGGAAGTAGCAATACTTCAACTAGAGGTGGCAACGCGGTTAAACCGTCCTCTGCAATCGGACTAATCTGTCCTTTTGCAGGGGGCTTTTTTATTTCCATAAAAAAGAGGAGTGTTTATATGACGACAAAATCAAAAAACTTACGGACGACGATGAAAAAACTAAATGGCGATTCGCTCACACCGATTTTAATCTTTAGACGACTTCAAGGGAAACAAAAATTTTTACTTGAAAGTTCATCCATTCAAAAAGGCTCTGGACGGTATTCATTCATCGGGATGAATCCAGTGAAAGCGTACCGCGGCCAGGATGGTCAACTCGAGGAATTGGATTATACAAATGGGCGGTCGTACACGCATGAAGGTGACTTGTACAAATTACTGAAAAGACTTATGCCGCGAATTACAGATGATGTGAATTTTCCATTCACAGGCGGCGCAGTTGGATATGTCGGCTACGGCGCTGCAAGAAACGGCGAAAAGCGCGCGGAAGATGATTTAGAAATGCCAGACGTCTACTTCAATATTTACGATACGATCATTATTTATGACCACGAACTACATGAAGTGACATTGCTGCATACGGAAATAAACCCGGTTTACGGCGGGCCGAACTTAGAAGCGTTAGAAGAAATGATTTTGAATGGAGCCACCAAAAAGGAAGCCGAAGTGAAAATGTCTTCCTATCGTTGTGGAATAACGCAACAACAATTCGAAGATCAAGTGCGTGAAGCCATTTCCTTTATTGATAAAGGCATGGCTGAGCAAATTGTGATTTCACGTAGATTGGAAGCAGATATTCAAGGTGATCCACTCGCACTATATCGAAAACTTAGGAAAAGCAATCCGTCTCCCTATATGTATTACATGGAATTCGATGATCATACCGTGATCGGAACGTCGCCTGAAAGCCTTGTGAAAGTAACCGGAGACACGGTCATGGTTAACCCGATTGCCGGAACGCGTCGCCGCGGTAAAGATCATGCAGAAGATATCGAGCTAGAAGCTGAATTACGCAAAGACCCGAAAGAACTGGCAGAGCATAATATGCTTGTGGAATTAAGCAAAAATGAGATGAACGAGATGTGCATTCCAGAAACCGTCCATGTGTCGAATTATATGGAAACGGTTCGCTATGAACATGTGATGCACCTCGTTTCAGAAGTCGAAGGAACGCTAGCACACGGGTTGCATGCGCTCGATGCATTGAAACAGAGTTCACCAGCTGGCACGGTGACGGGTTCCCCTAAATCGGTGGCAATGGACGTTATTGATCAATTGGAAAAGCAGCACCGCGGCATATACGGCGGCGCGATTGGTTATATCGGTTTGAACGGCAATATCGATTTTGCGTTAACCATCCGCACGATGTTAATAAAGGATGAAAAAGCGTACGTTCAAGCGGGTGCCGGCATTGTTAAACAATCGAATCCGACTGATGAGTATTTTGAAACTGTCAATAAAGCTAGATCATTATTAGAAGTTATTCAAGATTAATAAAACATAGACGAGGAGAGATGAGCATGAAAAAGTATTTGAGCCGAGTGGAGCAGAATAAGCATTTACCATATGAAGACATGAAAGAGGCGGCAAAGTTACTATTCGATAAAAACACGCCGAAAGAAGATATCAAGAACTTTCTAATTGCGATGTCAGCTAAAGGGGAAACAGCTAATGAAGTGGCCGCTTTGGCATCCGTCATGCAATCATTTGCGATTGATTTGGATGTTGAAAAAGATTTATTTATGGATAATTGTGGAACTGGTGGGGATGGTGTTAACAGCTTCAATATTAGCACGACGGCAGCTTTCGTTTTAGCCGGAGCAGGTGCCTTAGTTGCAAAACACGGCAACCGGAAAATCTCAAGTGCAGCAGGTAGTCAGGATGTACTCGATGCGCTTGGAATTCACACGAATTTTAGTCCAGAGGATATGAGTGAATTGCTGCGGCAGGAAGGGATTACTTTCTTGTTTGCGGCCAATGTTCATCCAAGAATGAAGCGAATTGGTGAGGTGAGACAAGAAATCGGCAAAGCAACGATTTTTAACCTTGTTGGCCCATTAACCAATCCGCTCCAATTGCACACACAGTTTACAGGAATCAGTCGACCCGATTTCATCATGGAATATGCGTCGGTCCTTCAAATGCTTGGGCGTAAACGTGCGGTTGTTGTTTCAGGTGCTGGTGGGATGGATGAAGCCTCGTTACTGGGACAAAATGCATTTGTATTGCTCGACCAAGGTGATCTAATTCCGTTTTCGCTCACACCGGACGATGTCGGATTACAAACAGCCGATCTGTCTGCCATTCGCGGGGGGACTGCTTCTCAAAATGCAGAAATTACTCGCTCCATTCTTAGAGGTGAGCGTGGTCCGCGTTTTGACACAGTTGTTTTTAATGCAGGAATTGGCTTGTTCGCAAACGGGCAGGCGGGAACAATTCAAGAAGGGGTTAAATTGGCAACGGATAGTATTTTATCAGGGCGTGCATTAGAAAAGCTAGAAGCGGTTGTTGCGTTTAGTGAAAAGATTGGGCACAAGGAGGAGCTGGTGATATGACGATATTAGACAAGATTCTACGGGAGAAACGACTTGAAGTAAAAGTCTTACTGACAGAGGAGAAAGTCGATGTTGAAAGCCCGGTAACCCGTCCTTCTTTATTTCAAAGATTATATAAAGCTGATAACTTGCAAGTCATTGCGGAAATGAAGCGCGCCTCCCCTTCCAAGGGACTAATTGCAGAGGGTGCTGATCCGGTTAGGCAGGCAAGAATTTACAGCGATGCTGATGTCGCTTGCATCTCGGTGTTAACAGATACCACTTTTTTTAAAGGGTCATTCGATGATTTAAAGGCTGTTGCGAAAGCTGTTTCGACGCCGATATTATGCAAGGACTTTATGATTCACAAAGTACAAATCGATAAAGCAAAAAGTGCTGGGGCATCTGTTATTTTACTAATTGTTTCAGCTTTAGCGCAATCCGAACTCGCTGAACTTTATTCGTATGCAAAAGGGTTGGGGCTTGAAGTCCTCGTCGAAGTGCATGACGAGGAAGAACTCCAACGAGCACTAGCACTCGATGCGAAAATAATCGGCGTGAACAACCGTGATCTTAAAACGTTCGAAGTGGATCTTGAACAAACAGAGAAAATTGCAGCACAATTTCCGTTTGATGAGGAGCGGGTGCTGATAAGCGAAAGCGGTTTAGTGGGGCGGGATGATGCAATTCGGGTTGCGGAAGCTGGAGCGAGCGGGGTCCTTGTAGGCGAATCTCTTATGAGAAGCGGTTCAGTGCAAGAAGCCATTCAAGCCTTTGGTGTTCCGCTTAGGAGGGCTGTACGGTGACGAAAGTCAAAATATGTGGACTGATGGAACCTGAGCACGTCAAAGTTGCAGTAAAAGCGGGTGCAGATGCGATTGGCTTTGTTTTCGCACCCAGTAGGCGGCAAGTGACGGTTGAACAGGCTCAAGCACTGGCAATGGATATCCCGGATAATGTGTTGAAAATTGGTGTTTTTGTCAATGAAACGGAAGCAGAGTTAACGCGGATCTTTGAAACGGTACCCTTGGATTATGTCCAGCTGCATGGAGATGAAAGTGTGGAGTTTATTCGTAATATTCAACTTCCTTCTATTAAAGCACTACCAGTCAAAAGTGCTGATGACGTGGAAAAAGCAGCGAAGTACGATACGAATTATTACTTGTTTGACGCTCCGGGTACGATTTATAAAGGCGGGAGTGGTATCACGTTTGATTGGGAATTGCTGAAAAACGCAGGCGTTCCAGCGGAGAGAATTATCCTTGCAGGTGGATTAAATAGCGGCAATGTACAAGAAGCTATTTTGCGCGTACGCCCTTTTATGGTGGATGTTTCAAGCGGTGTCGAGCGAAATAAGCGAAAAGATACTGGACTTATTCGAGAATTTATACGAGTAGTTAAAGACGGGGAGCGATACGAATGACAATACAAACAGAGAGTACACAAAAAGGCAGGTATGGAAAATTCGGTGGGCAATATGTACCCGAGACGTTAATGACGGCGCTGATTGAATTAGAAGAAGCTTACGACCAAGCAATTGAAGATCCTAAATTTATTGAGGAGGTAAATTATTATTTAAAGGATTTTGTCGGACGTGAAACACCACTCTACTTTGCTGAGAGACTTACGAAGCATGCAGGTGGTGCGAAAATTTACTTGAAACGAGAAGATTTAAACCATACAGGAGCTCATAAGATTAACAACACAGTAGGGCAAGCGCTACTCGCGGTTCGCATGGGTAAAAAGAAAATTGTTGCTGAGACAGGTGCGGGTCAACACGGTGTTGCAACCGCAACGGTTTGTGCGTTATTTGGACTTGAGTGCACGATTTTCATGGGGAAAGAAGACATTCGCCGACAAGAATTGAATGTTTTCCGCATGGAGTTACTCGGTGCTACTGTAAAATCTGTTGATAAAGGCGCAGGCACGTTGAAAGATGCGGTCAATGATGCACTTCGTTATTGGGTAGCGAATGTCGAAGATACGCATTACATATTGGGGTCTGCATTAGGACCACATCCATTTCCGCGAATTGTTCGTGATTTTCAACGTGTAATTGGAGATGAGACGAAAACGCAAATTTTGGAAAAGGAAGGCCGTTTACCCGATGCAGTTGTCGCTTGTGTTGGTGGTGGAAGTAACTCGATTGGTATGTTTTATCCGTTTGTCGATGATACTAGCGTGAAATTATTCGGCGTTGAGGCAGCTGGTAGCGGTATTACATCTGGTCTCCATTCCGCAGCAGTAGCTGGTGGCAAAGAGGGTGTTTTGCACGGTGCCTATATGTATATCTTGCAAGATGAGGACGGTTTAATAAAAGAAGCACATTCGATTTCTGCGGGGTTGGATTATCCAGCGATTGGACCGGAGCATTGTCATTTACATGAAAGCGGTCGGGCAACGTACACATCTATCACAGACCAAGGCGCACTTGAAGCATTGCAATTATTGTCGCAAACAGAAGGCATTATCCCAGCACTTGAAAGTTCTCATGCTGTGCAATATGCCGTTGAACTTGCAGCGAGTATGAGAAAAGAAGAAATTGTCGTTGTTTGTCTATCGGGTCGCGGCGACAAAGATGTTGAAACGGTGAAAGCTAGACTTGGAGGGGATTTAACATGACAAAACAGCAGATTACAGAAGCAATTCAAGCCTGTAATGCTCGAGGGGATAAAGCATTCGTTCCCTACATCATGGCAGGCGACGGCGGAATAGAAACATTGAAAGAAACCATTTTATTTCTCCAAGAAATTGGCGTTACTGCGATTGAGCTTGGCATTCCGTTTTCAGATCCAGTAGCAGATGGACCAACGATTCAAGAAGCGGGTGAACGAGCACTTGCAAAAGGGGTTACCCTCCGTTTGGTTATTGAAACGGTAGCATCGTTTAAGGAGGAATTGACCGTACCGATTATCTTGATGACCTACTTGAACCCGGTTATTCAGTATGGTATTGAAGAATTTGCCAATGATTGTCGAAATGGTGGGATTAGTGGGTTGATTATCCCAGATTTGCCGTATGAAGAGGTCAGCATCGTACGCGAAGCACTCACGAACGCAGAAATTGCTTTAATCCCACTAGTTTCTCTGACGAGTCCTCCTGAACGGATCCAAAAAATTACTGCTGCAGGTGAAGGGTTCATATACGCCGTAACTGTAAATGGTATTACCGGTGTTCGAGACGGATTTGATACGGAGCTAGAAGAACATCTTCAAAAGTTGAGAGAGGTGAGTCCCGTTCCTGTTCTAGCAGGGTTCGGCATATCTACGCCAGAACAAGTTGCGTTAATCGGAAATTATGCTGACGGGGTCATTGTCGGGAGTGCGATTGTAACCGCCCTTCACAATGGAGAAAAAAGGATTGTCAAAAGTTTGGTGAATGCGTCGAAAAATAAAGTTCCTTCCATATAATATCACTTTCAGAATTGTGTCCGCCGGAAAATAAGAACCGTTAAAAATTTAGCTGGACTGAATATGAAACCTTTCCTTAGCCAAATCGTACAAATAGATAAGGAGATGGTCATTGTGGATACAAACTCGATTCGACGAGATGTTGAAATCACTTATGAGCGAATAAAATCATTGGCTGGTTGGACGGTTGATAAAAATGTTGTCTTGACTATCGCTTCCTACTACGTCACGTCGGAGCGTGAGTTTGATGCAGAAAGTTTAAGTCGCTCAATGGACGCGATTAAACAAAAGTCCGGTTGGTTTTCTCCGCTACGCGGCAACCTACTTCCAATGATGGCTGCATTTATCGACCAGCCAGGTGTGGATATTGATGACGAAGTTGTTCGTCTTTTTGAAAAACAGCGAGTACTTCGGACTTTTGGATTTCGCAATACAATCCACTCTTACTTAGCAGCGCTTTTCATGACGAATGATTCGGACGCTTATGATCAAGAAGCTAGGTTAGCCAAAACCCTATTTAGTGAAATGAAAAAACATCATTTCTTTCTTACATCAGACGATGATTATACATATGCGGTCTTACTTGGAAAGAGGGGTTTTAATCCTGTCACGCAAGCAAAGTCAATGCGTATGTACTATGATACCTTGCGCGGAGAAAAATTCCGCTCGGGCAATGAACTGCAATGGCTTTCGCAAGTAATGACTTATGTGAACGAAAACTATGACGCTTCACTCGCTGAAAAAGCGGCAGAAAACCTTCGTCAATTCGAAAAGCAAGCGAAGGTTCGACCGATACACTATCCACTAATAGGTTTTCTAACAATTTTTGATGTGTCCAATCAAGAAATCCAAAGAATTTTAACATTAACAAAAGCGTTAGAAGAGTCGGAGCCGTTGAAATTGAAAAAAGAAATGGCACTTTCAATCGGGATTGGTTACGTAATTCATGAGTTAGTTGGAAACGCGGATGATTCGATTGTAAGCCTAGCAACCTCAGTCGAACTATTAGTTCAGGCGCAAGAAGCAGTGATGGTAGCTACGATTGCTGCAGTAGCTGCTTCAACTAGCGCTAACTCTTCAAATTCTTAAGCAAAGAACGTAGGGCGAAGGAGCTATTCTCCTTTTTTCTCACATGACAATTGTCTACAGAAGTTAAATTGAGAAATAAAACTATAAATTTCATAGGCGAATAGGTCCTGTATTTTTCATGCAGGACCGCTTTTTCATGCAAAAAAATAAAAGTTAAAAATTATTTCTAAATAAAGATTGAATTTAGTTTATGCAAAAAGTCCGACAGAACATGTTTACACCAACGTTTGTAATAGGTTTGTCATAAATGAAATTATTGTAACACTAAGAATTTGAAAAAAATGGTGTTGTCAACTTGAAATTTCTGTAGTATATTAATGCAAGTAGTTTGAAATCTGAAAATTAACTATTTGCACAGAATTAGTTGAGGTTAGGAGGAATTCTTCTTGGGAAACACTGTATTGGAAATTGAAAATCTCCGCACATCGTTTAGCATCAAGGGAAAATACTACGCTGCGGTGGATGATGTTTCCTTGAAAATCCACGAGAATGAAGTGCTAGCAATCGTAGGAGAATCGGGCTGTGGTAAAAGTGCTTTAGCACTATCAATTATAGGGCTCCATGAAGCCAGAGTAACAAAATTAGAAGGACAGATTAACTTTAAAGGTCAGAACCTTCTTAATTTATCGCGAGCCAGATTGAATAAAATCCGTGGGAAAGATATGGGAATGATTTTCCAAGACCCGATGACGGCATTAAATCCACTCTCGACCATTGGTTCACAAATCACTGAACCAATGAAATATCATCTCAAATTGTCACCAGCAGATATGAAAAAACGTACGCTTGAACTACTCAGACGAGTAGGCATTAAGAATGAAAATCGTGTCTTCTCTCAATATCCTCATGAATTATCGGGTGGAATGAGGCAACGTGTTGTCATTGCGATAGCGCTTGCATGCGATCCTGTTCTTCTTATTGCAGATGAGCCAACAACTGCTCTGGATGTAACAATCCAAGCGCAAATTATGGACTTGATGAAAGAATTACAAGCCCAAATGAAATCAGGCATTCTATTAATCACTCATGACCTTGGTGTCGTTGCAGAAATGGCCGATCGGGTTGCAGTTATGTATGCGGGTCAAGTTGTTGAACTTAGCGGGGTAAATGAAATGTTTAGCAATCCGAAACATCCGTATACTCGTTCTTTACTCAGTTCAATTCCATCAAATATGCCAGACAAAGGTAGACTACACGTGATTCAAGGCATTGTGCCAGCGTTGCAAAACCTCGACCGAGAAGGTTGTCGCTTTGCACCTCGTATTCCTTGGATTTCAGAAGAGGAACATGAGAAAAATCCTTCTTTACATGAAGTAGAACCTGGGCATTTTGTACGGTGTACATGCTACAAAAACTTCCATTTTGAGCCGGAAGAGTCAGGGGTAGAAAAACATGTCCTTACTTAAAGTTAATGATTTAAAAGTTCATTTTCCAATTCGCGGGGGATTCTTCCAACGTGTAGTCGACCATGTTCGTGCGACAGACGGTGTTAGTTTTGAGATTCAACCAGGTGAAACATATGGCCTTGTTGGAGAGTCTGGTTGTGGAAAGACAACAACTGGCCGCGCAGTAATTGGGCTTAATCAAGTAACATCAGGAGAAATCCTATTTGAAGGGAAAGACTTAGCGAAGCTTCGCGGTAAGGAGAAACGACTTCATACACGCGATATTCAAATGATCTTCCAAGATCCTTATTCCTCGTTAAACGTCCGGAAAAGAGTACTTGACATTGTTGCGGAGCCACTTCGTAACTTTGAAAGACTATCACCAGACGAAGAGAGAAAGAGAGTTCAAGCCTTAATTGAGAGAGTTGGGCTCAATCCGGACTCAATTTATCGATATCCTCACCAGTTTTCAGGTGGGCAACGTCAACGTATAGGAATCGCACGTGCGTTAACTCTAAATCCTAAACTAATCATTGCAGATGAACCGGTTTCAGCACTAGATGTGTCGGTTCAAGCGCAAGTTTTAAACTTTATGCAAGATATTCAAAAAGAATTCAATCTATCCTATTTATTTATTAGTCATGACCTTGGTGTCATCCAACATTTATGTGACCGCATTGGGATTATGTATCGTGGTAGATTAGTAGAAGAAGGGTTAGCAGATGAAATTTATAGTAATCCAAAACACCTTTATACGAAACGTTTAATCTCTGCGATCCCAGAAATGGACCCTACACTTCGTCTAGAAAAGACGCACTTACGTCAAGCGATTGATGATGAGTACCGCACTAGGTATGATAATTATTTTGACAAGGATGGGCGAATATTCGATCTTAAGAAAATATCAGATACCCATTCCGTAGCATTGCCTTAAAGGGGGATTATGAGAATATGATATCATTTATAATACGCAGAATATTGGTCATGATCCCGCAACTACTTTTACTTAGTGTTATTATCTTTATGCTCGCAAAAGCGATGCCGGGTGATGCACTAACTGGTGCGTTTCAAGGAAACCCAGATGCAAATCCAGAGCAGATAGAAGAGCTACGGGAAAAGATGGGTTTTAACGATCCGTGGTATGAACAGTATGGCCGTTGGATTGGAAACTTTGTTCAAGGTGACATGGGAATGTCTTATGTCCATAAACAAAAAGTAACATCTTTATTAGGAAGTAAACTCAGTAATACAGTTCTTTTATCGATCACGACCATGATTACCATTTACCTTATTTCAATTCCTTTAGGGATTATTGCGGGGCGTTGGCATAACTCGTGGGCAGATAAGTTAATTGTTACATATAACTATTTTTCAATTGCAACGCCTGTATTTATCTTTGCGCTCATTATGCTGTTTGTTTTCGGCTTCTACTTCAGTTGGTTCCCGACCGGAAGAAGTGTTGACATCACCATACCGAATGGCACTTGGGAGTATTTTATGAGTAAAGCAAATCATCTTGTTTTACCGACATTATCCGGGGCCATTATCGGAACTGCAGGGACAATTCAATACTTGAGAAACGATATTATAGACACAAAATTAAAAGACTTTGTTAAAACAGCGCGTGCCAAAGGTGTTCCAGAGGGGCGAGTATACACACGTCATATCTTGCGTAACTCCATCTTGCCGATCGCGGCTTTCATGGGATATGAAATTACATTATTAATCTCAGGGTCAGTGTTCATTGAATCAATCTTTAGTTATCCTGGACTCGGACAACTATTCATTCAGTCGATTCAAACGCGGGACTTCACGGTGGTTACAGCACTTGTTATGATTTCCGGAACCGCAGTTATTGTTGGTACAATGTTATCGGATATTATATTGAGTATCGTTGATCCAAGAATCCGCATTGATTGATGAAAATTTGAATGAACGGAGGGTAACAAAATGAAAACAGATATGCCAATCGATGCGGAAGACGCAGCAGTTTTAGAAGAGCAATCAGAAGAATCAAGTTTTGGGAAAACAATTTGGCGTGAAATTAAGGGCGATAAAATGGCAATAATTGCGCTATTTGTCCTTACAATCATAATGCTTGTTTCTTATATAGCACCAATCTTTATAGACCAAGTTGAAGCGACTCGTACAAACTTTATGCAAATTTATGAAGTGCCTTCAAAGGATTTTTGGCTTGGGACTGACCGTGGGGGACGGGATATATTTACACAACTCGTCATCGGTGCACGAAACTCCATCACTATTGGGGTAGCAATTACACTGATCGCTGGATTTCTCGGATTAATGATAGGTTTAATCTCCGGTTATTTTGGCGGTAAGGTAGACTTTGTAATTATGCGTGTGCTCGACTTTTTGATGGTCCTACCAACAATGATGCTTATCATCGTTTTCGTTGTAATTGTACCAGCATTTAATGTTTGGACATTTATCGCGATTATGAGTATTCTACTTTGGTTTGGGAAAGCAAGGCTTATTAGGTCTAGAGCACTTGCAGAAAGGGAGCTTGACTATGTCAATGCTTCAAAGACGTTAGGGACGCCGAACTGGAAAATCATGTTGTTTGAAGTTTTTCCAAACTTAAGCTCTCTCGTCATAGTAAATATGACACTTACTTTAGCCGGTAACATCGGGATTGAAACGGGCTTAACATTCCTTGGGTTCGGTTTGCCAGAAAGCACACCGTCACTTGGAACATTAATCTCTTATGCGTCACACCCTGATGTAATGGAAAATAAGTGGTGGGTATGGTTACCTGCGTCATTACTAATTTTAGTAGTGATGTTGTGTATAAATTATATCGGTCAAGCGATCAAACGCGCGTCCGATGCAAGACAAAGGTTGACATAAGTTAACCAATCAAATAGGGGAGGTAATACAATTGGGTAAAAAGCAATTAATGCTTCTTGTCAGTCTTATGCTAGCACTCAGCGTTTTCTTAGCTGCATGTTCAGGTAGTGATGACAAAGAAGATACGGGCACGAAAGACGAAGGCAAAGACAACACAGAAGACACAGAAGGCGAAGATGAAGAAGAAGCAGAGGCTGAGGAAGAGCTTACATTCCCACTAGATGTTTCTAACACTGACTCAACAATCGAGGATGGGACTTTGAACTATGCACTAGTTTCAAACACACCATTTGAAGGAACACTTAACCCAGTATTCTACGCAGGAGCACCTGATGCTGAGGTAATGCAGTTCTTCAATGAAAACTTGTTAGCAACTGACGGCGACTACCTCATTACTAACGACGGAGCAGCAACATACGAAGTTACAAATGAAAACAAGACAATCACGCTTACAATTGGTGATAATGTAAATTGGCATGACGGAGAGCCAGTTAAAGCGTCTGACCTTCTATACGCTTATGAACTTCTTGGACACCCTGACTACACAGGTAACCGTTATACATTCACAATTTACAACGTTGAAGGTATGGAAGAATACCATACTGGCGAAGCAGATACAATTTCAGGTATTGAAATTTCTGAAGACGACAAACAAATTACAATTAACTACCTAGAAGCATCACCATCACTAATGTCAGGTATCTGGACTGCTCCAGTTCCACGTCATTACCTTGGTGACGCAGCAGCAGGTGACGTTACAATTGATGATATTATTGAATCTGAAAAGATCCGTACAACTCCAATTGGATTCGGACCTTATAAAGTTGAAAAAGTAGTACCAGGTGAGTCTGTACAATTTGTAAGAAACGAAGATTACTGGAGAGGTAAACCAGCTCTAGAATCTGTTGTTTTAACAGTAGTAAACACACAATCTGTTCTTAAAGAACTTGAATCAGGAAATATTGATATTGCAGAAGTTCCTGCAGACCAATATTTGAATGCAAAAGAACTTACAAACGTTGACTTACTTGCTAAAGTTGACCTAGCTTACACATATATCGGATTCAAAATGGGTAAATGGGATGATAAAGCGAAAGAAAACGTAACAGATCCAGATGCTAAACTTGCTGACAAGCGCGTACGTCAAGCAATGTGGCATGCAATGGACAACGAAGTAATTGGTGAGAAAATGTACCACGGTCTTCGTTTCCCAGGAACAACACTAATTATTCCAGTATTTGAAAGTTTCCATGATGCTGAAAATCCAGGCCGTGAATATAGCCCTGAAAAAGCAAACGAATTACTTGATGCAGCAGGATTTGTAGACACGAACGACGACGGAATCCGTGAAGACGCTGAAGGTAATGAATTCGTTCTTAACTTCGCTTCCATGGAAGGTGGAGAAGTTGCAGAGCCGATTGCACAACATTATATCCAAAACTGGGCAGATGTAGGAATTAAAGTTCAACTTACAGATGGCCGTCTACACGAATTTAACTCTTTCTACGATATGGTAGAAGCAGATGATCCGAAAATTGATATTTACCAAGGCGCTTGGGGAACTGGTTCTGACCCAGATCCTGAAGGACTATATGGTAGAACATCTTCATTCAACTATTCACGTTACACGAGTGAAGAGAACGATAGACTTCTTGCAGCAGGTACATCAGAGAAAGCATTTGACACTGAATACCGTACAGGAATCTATAATGAGTGGCAAGAACTAATGGTTGAAGACGTTCCGGTTGCACCAACTGTATACCGTTATGCTACAACTTTAGTTAACAAACGTGTTGCGAACTACTCGATCGACCAATCTTCAGATAACTACCGTCCATGGGTTTGGGGCGTTACATCTCAAGATGCAGTGGTTGCTGAATAATTAACAACAATTGAACTGCTATCCAGGCAACTGGATAGCAGTTTTTTTTATTCGAAAAGGTTATGATAGAAGTAGATAGAAAAGAGAGGAAGGGATTTTTTATGAGAATACGTCCACAGCGTTTACAAAAAGGCGATACGATT
Source organism: Sporosarcina sp. Y1009 (assembly GCF_057669865.1). Taxonomy (NCBI): domain Bacteria; kingdom Bacillati; phylum Bacillota; class Bacilli; order Caryophanales; family Caryophanaceae; genus Sporosarcina; species Sporosarcina sp. Y1009. The sequence continues at coordinate 96,430 of NZ_JBYHFO010000005.1, forward strand.
GGGATTATTTCACCATCAAGTCCACCAAATCCAGAAAACTTGGCGCGTTCACTGAAGTTTCTAGAGGAATTAGGTTTGAAATGGAAATTTGGTAAACATGCTAAACAAGTGAAAGGTTATCTTGCAGGAACAGACGCTCAGCGGTTGGAAGATTTACATGACATGTTTACAGATCCAGAGGTAAAGGGCATTATATGTTCAAGTGGTGGATACGGAGCAGCTCGGTTCACCGATCAAATTGATTTGCAACTGATGCAAGAAAATCCGAAAATATTTTGGGGATTTAGTGATATTACATTTCTTCATACTGCTATGGGACGCTATTCAAATCTCGTGACTTTTCATGGACCAATGCTGGGGCCAAATGTTGGGGCGGATCATTTTCATGAAATGTCCGGAAAAATGTTCAGTCAATTATTTGAACCAATGGAATTGCATTACACGAACGATATTTCGACGTTAACTGCGCTGACGACAGGCGTTGTAGAAGGTGAATTGGTTGGCGGGAATTTATCGCTACTTGCGCGCGGAATAGGGACTAAGTATGAAATTGATACGAAAGGAAAGCTTTTATTACTGGAAGATATCGGTGAGGAGCCGGCGCGGATTGATGGTTTACTTAATCAGTTACGAATGAGTGGCAAGATTAACGATGCTGCTGGAATTGTTCTCGGTGACTTTTCCAAAACAGAGACGAAAAAAGAGCGAACACTCACAGTTGATGAAGTTTTTGATCACTACTTTAAGACACTAGATAAGCCGGTAGTCAAAGGGTTTAAAATCGGTCATTGTGAACCTCATTTTGCAGTTCCACTTGGTGTCAAGGCAAGATTGGATGCAGATAATCTTACGTTAACGATTTTACCAGGTGTGCAATAAGTGCAAAATACGTCAATAGTTCGAACTATATCGCAATTGCAATGTGTCTATCTTGAAGAACTTGTTTTTATCCATTACAATTAATAAATGAATAGTTTATATTCCCTCTCCGTCGTGAGATGAATGCGATCGTCTGCAAAACATCGAACGACACCACCCTTGTACTTAAGCATGATCATGCACACATACTAAATAGATAAACAGCAGAATAAATAAAATAAATCTATCCCGATTTAAGGGATAGTTTATTTGAAACTAGAAAAAAGAGGTGTTTCTAATGAAATTATCACCAGTTGAGCAAGAAAAGCTACTTCTCCATGTTGCAGGTGAACTTGCAATTAAACGAAAAGAACGTGGGGTTAAATTAAATTATCCGGAAGCGATGGCATATCTCTGCCACTACATTATGGAAGGTGCACGAGACGGGAAGTCGGTTGCACAACTAATGAGCGAAGGAAAACAAATATTGAAAGTCGATGATGTAATGGTCGGTGTAGCGGATATGATAAGCGATGTACAAATTGAATGTACGTTCCCGGACGGAACGAAGCTAGTTACTGTTCACAACCCAATTCAATAAAAGGAGGAGACAAAATGATTCCAGGAGAAATTAGACCTGCTGAAGGAACGATAGAAATTAACACAGGACGCCCGAGGATAACGGTTCGTGTGGCAAATACAGGCGACAGACCGATTCAAGTTGGCTCTCACTTTCACTTTATTGAAGTGAATAAAAATCTAGAGTTTGACCGTGAACAAGCAGTTGGTATGCATTTAAATATACCGTCAGGAACTGCGGTACGGTTCGAACCAGGTGAAGAAAAAGAAGTTGAGTTAACCGAATTTGGCGGAAAACGTCATGTTTTCGGATTGAACAAGTTAACGGAAGGCTCCACGCATAATAAAGATGAAATTGTAGAAAAAGCATCTGAAGGTGGCTATAAAGGAGCGGAGTATAAATGAAGGTAACACATGATCAATATGCAAAAATGTTTGGTCCGACAGTTGGCGATAAAGTAAGACTTGCGGATACGGATTTATGGATAGAAATTGAAAAAGATTACACAAAATACGGAGATGAAGGTGTATTCGGCGGTGGAAAATCGCTTCGTGTTTCAATGGGACAAGATGGGAAATCAGTACGTGATGAAGGCGTTTTGGATACAGTCATTACAAACGTCATGATTATTGATTACACAGGGATTGTGAAAGCGGATATTGGTATTAAGGACGGCCGTATTGCAGGAATTGGTAAAGCAGGAAACCCGAACACGATGGACGGGGTCGACCAAGGAATGATTATTGGGGTTGGGACCGAAGTATATGCTGGTGAAGGCTTAATAGCAACAGCGGGAACGATTGACACACATATCCACTTTATCAGCCCGCAACAAGTTGAGACAGCACTCAATGCTGGCACGACGACGTTTATTGGCGGCGGGACAGGTCCTGCGGCAGGTTCAAAAGCTACAAGTGTAACTCCGGGCGAGTGGCATCTGCATCGCATGCTCCAAGCTGTTGAAGATTTACCTGTTAACGTGGGACTTCTCGGAAAAGGTAGTGCGTCTTCTCCGGAACCTTTGGTGGAACAAGTTCGCGCGGGTGCAATTGGCATGAAAATCCATGAAGATTGGGGCGCGACCCCTGCGGCACTCGACCAAAGTTTGAGCGTGGCAGATGAGTATGACATTCAAGTGGCGCTTCATTCGGACACGCTTAATGAGGCTGGATTTGTTGAAGAAACAATCAAAGCCATCGACGGTCGAGTGATTCACGTTTTCCATACAGAAGGAGCGGGCGGCGGACATGCGCCGGATCAGCTGAAAATGGCTGGGTTTTCGAATGTTTTGCCGGCGTCGACTAACCCGACAAAACCGTTTACAGTGAATACAATTGACGAGCACTTGGATATGCTTATGGTCTGTCATCATTTGAAACATGACGTTCCAGAAGACGTAGCATTTGCGGACTCTCGTATTCGTCCTGAAACGATTGCGGCTGAAGATATTATGCAAGACATGGGGATCCTCAGTATTATGTCATCCGATTCACAGGCTATGGGCCGTGTTGGTGAAGTAGGAATTCGGACATGGCAAACTGCGAATAAAATGAAAATGCAACGCGGACCTCTTCCGCAAGATGAAGGAAAAGATCACGATAACTTCCGCGTGAAACGCTATATTGCAAAACTAAATATCAATCCGGCTATCGCCTCTGGGATCAGCCATGAAGTAGGTTCCCTCGAGGAAGGTAAACTTGCGGATATTATTCTTTGGGATCCGGCATTTTTCGGTGTGAAAGCTGAGGTTGTCATTAAAGGCGGTATTGCCGTTTACGCAATGACGGGTGATCCGAATGCTTCGATTCCAACGCCGCAGCCAATGATGGGACGAAGAATGTATGGCTTTCACGGTCAAGGACCACAAAATGCAGCGATGACATTCTTACCGCAGATTGCAGTTGAAGAAGGCTTACCAGAAAAGCTTGGCTTAAAACGTATGATTGGTACAGTGAAAAACTGCCGTAATATTTCAAAAGCAGATATGAAACATAATAATGAAACGCCGGATATTGATGTGAATCCAGAGACTTATGAAGTTAAAATTGATGGTGAGCTTGCTACATGTGAGCCAGTAGACATTCTACCAATGGCTCAGCGCTATTTCTTATTTTAATGAATTCGATTTAAGACCTGCATCATGCAGGTCTTTGAAGGAGAGTGCAATATGCTAATTGAAAAAATAGTGGGTAATGTCGGTTCAGCAGAAGAAATTGCTGGAAAGAATACGGAATGGATTGAGCTTGATTGGGAAGAGTTGAGCAAGCGTATTCTCCGTACAGAAACGGACAAAGGGACGGATATTGCGCTACGACTAAACCAAGAAGAACCAATTCAATACGGGGATATCCTGTTTGAAGATGACGAACGTCGCATTGCCATCCGAACGAAATTAGAGCCAGTTATCGTCATTAGTCCGAAAAACATGACTGAAATGGGGAAAGCCGCATTTGAGTTGGGGAATCGACATACACCTTCTCTAATCGATAATAATGAAATTATCGTGCGTGCGGATCATACGTTGGACACATTATTAGATGAAGTGGGTGTTCAGTATGAAACAACCGAAAGAAGGTTTAAACAACCATTCAAATACCGTGGCCACTCCCACTGATTTAGCATTGTTACAACTATTTCAAATACACGACTCCGCCTTTCCAATAGGTTCCTACACGCAATCATATGGCATGGAGACATATATACAAGAAGATCTAATTCGTACGAAAGAAGATTTGATTGAGTTTTGTACGTCTTTCTTGTTCAATAACCTAGTGCGCAGCGATGCGATTCTTATTCAGGAAGCCTACGCTGCGGCAACGGCGCAGGACGTGGACAAGCTGTTGGAATTAGAACAGATATGTGGAGCTGTCAAGTTGGCAAAGGAATCGCGTGAAGCGAGTGTGAATCTTGGCAGACAATTTATCCGCACGGTATCGCCGCTTGGGGCGGATGCGTTTTTAGCTGAATGGAAAGCGCGCATCGATGCGAAGTCGATTAAAGGTCATTACGCAATTTTGTACGGGATTTACAGCGCAACGACGGGAGTTAGTGTCCATCATGCTGTGATGATGTATTTGTACGCTTCTGTGAACGGACTTGTGCAAAATGCGGTTCGGGCTGTGCCGTTTGGTCAAAATACCGGTGTGCAGGCCATGAATGAGTTAATACGTCCTGTAACAGAGGCTTCGGATTTAGTGGGGACTTTAAAAATAGAAGATATTTGTAATAATGCGCTCGGAATAGAACTCGCTTCGATGAAACATGAGTATTTGTATTCGAGATTATTTATTTCTTAATGAATTTCCACTGAAGCGGAATTCTAAATAAAGGAGTTTTTTTAATGAAACCAGTACGTATAGGGATCGGTGGACCAGTTGGCTCGGGCAAAACATCACTCGTTGACCAACTGACGCGTGTCATGCATAAAGATTATAATATTGGTGTCATTACAAATGATATCTATACACGTGAAGATGCACAGTTTTTAATGACGAATGGTGTGCTCGGTGAAGATCGAATTATTGGTGTGGAAACGGGCGGTTGTCCGCATACTGCGATTCGTGAAGATGCTTCAATGAACTTTGCAGCCATTGATGAGATGAACAGTCGCTTCGAAGATCTTGATATCATTTTTGTTGAAAGTGGCGGTGATAATCTATCCGCTACGTTCAGCCCAGAGCTTGTGGACGGCTATATTTATGTCATTGATGTCGCGGAAGGGCAAGATATTCCAAGAAAAGGAGGCCCTGCATTGACGCGTTCAGATCTTTTATTGATCAATAAAACCGATCTTGCGCCGCATGTTGGGGTTGATCTTGACTTGATGGAAAGCGACACGAAAAAAATGCGTGGGGGTCGTCCATATATATTTTCAGACGTAAGGACGCAAAAAAACGTGGATAAAATAGTCGAGTGGATTCAGCACAATATGCTCTTGGAAGGCGCAAAGCCTGTTGGTGAAAATGGGTAATTCAACAACTCGTAGGCATCATAACGGGAAACTGGATTTAGAATTCGAACTGCGAAGAGGCTATACACGGATGCCACACGTTTTCCAACAACCCCCGTTAAAAGCCAGCCGTGAGTTGTACGAGGGAAAAGACCCGACTGCAACCGTTTATATTATGGAATCTTCAGGCGGCATGGTTGCGGGCGATCGGAACGATATAACGATCAAGCTAGCACCACAAAGCAGTGTTCGGTTAGTTCAACAATCAGCGATGAAAATTTACCCCTCACATACAGGTGAAACATGTTTTCATAAAATAGACGTGGATATCGCTGAAAATGCACGTCTCGAATGGATGCCCGAAGTAATTATTCCCTTTGTTGCTGCGAAATTTCAAGTGGATACAACGCTTCGTATGGCCGCAGATTCTACAGTCTTATGGGGAGAAATCATTGCCCCGGGCCGGGAGAAACGCGGAGAGATTTTTGACTATCAATCATTTCGCTCAAACTTTAAGATATTTGTAGAAGGCGAGTTAATCGCGTTTGATGCACTTCATTTCTCACCGAGTGAACTAGAACTTGGCAGCGTCGGTGTACTTGAAGATGCGCTGTACATTGGATCTATTTGGCTTGTGTCGCCTAAAATCAATGATGTAGACATACGTACCCTCCAAGAAACCCTACTTGTAGATGAAGGCTTAAAAGCGAGCATGACGCGACTAGAAGGAAATGCAATCCACTGTAGATGGCTTGGCCGCAGTCAATGGGCGCTACAAGAAGAAATGAAGCGGATTTATGCGTTATTAGCAAAAATGGTGTGAAGGCGGATCTCTATTTACTAGGATCCGCTTTTTTCAATTGGCTGGATGAAAATGTTGTTTAATCATCTACATAAACTGGTATATTAGATTGAAGACCGTATAGAAAAGGAAATGATTAGATGTCGAATACAAGGCCTATGAGCCAATCTCGCACCATTCAAACAAAACTCGTGTTACCCCCAGATACAAACCATTTGCAAACAATATTCGGCGGCAAGGTGCTTGCTTATATCGATGAAATTGCAGCGATCACTGCGATGAAGCATTCTAACAGAGCTGTCGTGACAGCATCTATTGACCGAGTTGACTTTGTATCATCTGCCTATGTAGGTGATGTGTTAGAACTTGAGGCTGTTGTGAGCTCAACAGGACGCTCATCCATGGAAGTTCACGTACTCGTTCACTCAACAAATCTATTGACAGGTGTAACCAAACTAACGACGGAATCATTTTTGACGATGGTTGCGATGGATGAAAATAAAAAGCCAACCCCTGTCCCAGGAATCGAACCTGAAACGGAAGCTGAAAAAGCATTAGTTGACATGGGACCTGCAAGAAGAGAACACCGACAAGAACGGATTAAGACGAACCTCCATTAGAATACAAAAAGTCCGCTGTGGATGTAAGGCTCTTTTTTGTTTCATTTTGGTAGTGCTTAAGTTGTGTTTTGAGGATATGTGTGTAAAAGGTACGGATATAAGTAGTAAATATACGGATATACACCTAAAAGTTACGGATATCACACCGCATTTGTCGGATATCTTCTTCTATCTGACGGATAAATGTAAAGAACCTTACTGTGTGAATGGAAAGCACTGAAAAACTTCCTTGTACCACAAAAACTAGTTGATTGGAGTGGGAAAACGGGATTAGAGTATGATAAACTTTTTTCATTCCATATATTTATCTGGATTATCCAGCTTATTTAAAAAAGCTGTAAAAGATTCTGCGATTATATGAAAGTTATGGCCGTCTCCATCATCTGGCTCGACATAGACGATATTTGGAATGTTACGTCCCTCGTAGTTGAAACCAACCCATGCATGACCACTGCCTGAGAATAGAATCAAGTTTTCTGGCAGCCCCCATTCGCTTACCAAGTATTCGCTCTGTAAAATTCCGTCCTCATGAATGCCCATAATTTCTTCAATGCTAATAAATGAATCGCCGCTTTCAATACTGAAGTTTACAGGAAAAGCTTGTTTTTCATAATTTAGATAACCCCCATTTGATATCTTCATTAATTCTATAAAGTCATCGGGTAATATAATTCCTAAATCTGTTTGTGCAGCTAGAATTTCTTCGTTTGTTACTCCTTTGTTGATGGAATCTTGGTCAAATAGCTCATCCAATTCAATCTTCTCCTTTAGTTTACAATAAATGGTTCAGCCACAGTTACTTCATAAAAGGATTCACCCTGTGACAAAAACGTTTTGACCAGACGATAATTCCCTGCTTCTAACTTCACATCAAGATCCTTCACGTGAAAATCTTGATAGACTTCATCGCCTGCTGCAAGCGTGTTTCCGTAATCCTTAAATCTTGGATTGTTAAAAAACACGGCATCTGAGTAGGTAATCATATACCACTGTCCGTCCTTCTCGACCTCGATATGGTAGAAATCCCCCAAGGTATAAGCGATTTGGCTTTCATTTTGAATCTGTGTTTGAATCATTGCTGGAGAACCAGTAAATGTATTTTCGAGAAGTGTTAGTGATAATCCTTCTTCAGAAGCATTTATTTTTTGATCGGGTACAGGATCTGGCAATGTACTCACTTCTGCCGTGTTTCCACACGCTGTTAGTAGGATGAGAAAAGAAAATATCAGAATCTGTTTCATACCATCACCTCTATTCTAAGATTAAAAGGAATCTTGTTCGGTTACATTGATTTGCATCAAGATAGTTGAAACTTTATGCCCATATTTTCGTATAGAGTTAAAAGGGGGCGGTGTCAATGAGAGGAAATATTCATGAGCGACAAATGGAATTGACGTCTAGACGGACGGAGCGAAATCGAGTGAAGAGGCGGCTTGACGGTGCAGAAGCTGGGTTGAAGGAAGCGCGTAAGGAACGGGACCGTTTTCATAAACAACTTACGAAAGAACAGCAGGATGTTGCAAAGCTAGGACGTTTTTCATTTGCCAATAAAATCAGCGAGTGGACGGGTAAATGGAATGAGAAAATGGAAAAGGAAATAGCGGAAGCAGCAGAAGCCGAGCTAAAATATAACGAAGCCGAGAAAAATCTCATTGACCTCGAAGCTGAAGTAATGAGGTTACAGGCAGCTATGAAAAATCCCGACTTTGCATATGTTGATGAAGACTGGGCAGATTTTTTAAAAGAGAAAGAGACGTGGATTCGTCGAAATGATACTGCTGCAAATAACACACTGCAAAAAATTGCGGATGAGCGGGTGACGTTAAGGTCTATCTTGCGTGAAATCGATGAAGCCCGTGAGGCGGGGACGAAAGCGAGCCGAGCACTTGATGCGGCGATTGATAAGCTTGGATCGGCAGAAGGGTTGTCACTATGGGATACGTTTCTAGGCGGTGGACTGATTGTTTCCGCGATAAAATATTCCGAAGTCAACAGTTCAGACGACTATGTTCACCGTGCTCAGCGTGCATTGCGTCACTTTGAAACAGAGTTAATGGACGTTCAAAACGTTGCGACGGAATCATTCACAGTCAACAAAAAAGATATTTTCACATTCACAGACATCTTTTTTGATAATATTTTTTCAGATTGGACCGTGCACTCACGGATTACGGATGCAAAAGCCAAGTTAAACGATGTGCTTAGGGATGTGCGCAGGGTCCAAGATGACCTTGCCCGTAAACGTGATGAAATCATGCATGGATTAGAAAAGCTTGATGTGGAGGAACGCGAAATTATTGAAGCGTAGTCACTCAAATTCAAGAAATTCAATGCGATTTCCAAAAGGATCATGTGTGAAAAAACGCGATCTTCCTGCAATAGGCTGTTCTTCGCTAATCGTATAGTTTGCTTCTTCCAATCGTACTTTTAGTTCTTCGAGCGCATTCACGGTAAATCCTGGATGGGCTTTTTTCGCTGGCGTAAAATCTGGCTGGACTCCGATATGGACCTCTTGCAAACCGCACTTAAACCAACAACCTCCACGACCTGCCAAGTTTTCTGGTTTTGGAATCTCTTCCATTCCAAGAATTTTCCCGTAAAATGCACGTGCTTCATCTTCAGAACCTTTTGGTGCCGCAATTTGGATATGGTCAATGCCTGTTAAGAATGTACGCATACTGTATCTCCCCCTTATACCTTTAGTATACAGATAGACTCCTGAAACACCCATGACCATTTTTGGAATTAAACCCATAAGAAAACCTTATGGACATAATTCGAAACCAAGTATTTCAAATAAACTCAAAATTCTTTTGGATAAACCCTTTACATTTTATATAAACATAGTGTACTATGTAACTAATACACCAATACAGGGGGGGAGATGAATCTATGAAACAGTGGAATGGGTTGTTGAAGAAAGAATGGTCAGCTCTGAAAGGATGGTTTTACGCATCGTTATTAATTCAACTATGCGGTGTCCTTTTTCTGTCGCTAGCAAGCCACTACTTATTTGAAGAATTAAGTCTGGGGGAGTTATTGTCGATTTTCAGTACGTTTTGGGTCATGTTTAACGTGATTTTACCGACAATCCTTTTGCTTAGCTCGCTGAATAAGGAAATGGTTCGACCGGATATTTGGCTTCATTCAACAGCACCGACAGTTAAACTTTTCAGCGTTAAAATGGTATTTGCTTCAATGATTGGGTTCGTAAATATTTTGTTTCCACTCATTTTCTTTCTTACCGAATCGAAGTCCGCAGTGTTAATTGTTATTATGTCCTTTTTATTATCAATTTTTATCATGTGCACCGGACTATTCCTTGGCGTGCTTTATCAATTATTCAAACCAGTTGTCAAAGGGTTTTCAGGTCCAATCGTTGTTATGATCTTTTTGTTTTTATCTTGGTTGCAAGCCAGATTAGCTGAATCGGCAATCTACACTAAAATTACACATTTCGGTCGGTTAAATCAGGAAGTAACTTACGAAATTCAGAAAGAGAGTTTCACATTTGAATTTGAAAACATGGAAATCCATACCGGAGAATTACTAATCGATACCATGATAGCCATTTTATTTTTCATAACCGCAACGATATTGTTTGATAAGAAAGTAAGATTATAATTTTCAGGTGCGTGTTCAGTCAATTACAAATAAGCAAGGAGGGATAAAGTGCGACAGTGGAGTGGTTTATTGAAAAAAGAGTGGGCATTGATGAACATAGCGTTCTATATAACTGTAGGCGTCGCAATTATATTTACAGTCATGATTCCGCTAAGCAATCAAATTTTTAATTGGGGAATCGAATTTTTAGAGATTATGTTTGGCGTCAGTATTCAATGGATGATGTTGGGGGCAGGTATTCCAATTGTTGTTTTCTTTATATCCTTAGCGAATGAAATGAAGAGATCAGACATTTGGTTACATTCAGCAGCTTCTATTTATAAACTATTTGGTTCAAAGGCGGCGTTTGCTGGTTCGGTTGGCGCTATAAATACAATTATCGTACTTATCGTCAACGCAGTAGGATTAGCCGTATCAGGGATCCCGTTTGGTCCTACATTCACATCAATTTCTTTATTATTTACAATGCTCTACATGCTGTCATTACTAATTTTGTGTATAGGTTCATTCGGAGCTGTTCTATTTCAGTTAATCAATTCATATGCAAAAAGGCTGGTGGCGCCAACACTATTATTGCTGTTCTTTATCTCTATGTGGCTAATTAATAAAATCACAACGATGAAATTTATCCAAGAAATTAAAGGTTTTGGGCCACTAAGAGGACCTAGTGAAGGCGTTTATCATTTTGGGGAAGATTTTTTTATGGAAATAGATGCGCTTGTTTTTTATATGGGTGATATTTTCATGGGATTGGTAGTTGGCATTCTTTTTTTCATAGCTGCAGCTAAGTTATTCGAAAAGAAAGTGAGGCTTTAATATGGACATAAGTCGGTTGAAGGGATTAATCGGAAAAGAGTGGGTTCTGCTGAAATGGGGAATTCTTGCCTTGGTCTTTGCGAATATTGCAGTTGTGATGGCTGTGCCTCCGCTGATCAACCGCGCATTCGATTTGCCACTCGATTCTTTTGAGAACTACCTCATCATTTCTGGAACTTGGTTTGTCGCAAGTCTATTCATTGGGGTTGGTATTATATTTACAAGTTTGGAAAGGGAAATGAGACAACCGGATATTTGGTTACACTCGCCTGCACCCATCTGGCAACTTGTTGGTGTCAAAGCAATTTTTGCCATCACGGTCACGGCTTTAATCGTTGTATTGAATGGTATTCTACTAGGTATTTCGTTCACGCTCTCTGATGCATATGGCTCGATACCGAGGTTTGACGGAGTGCTAGCCATGGTGAGTGTCATGATATCAATTTTTTTAAAGTCAATCTACATCATGAGCTTTGGGTTTATGTTCTGGTCCTTTTATCAAATCGGCCGTTCTCGCTCTAAGGGCTTGTCAGTCATTTTCACGACATTGCTATTTTTCGCAGGAATCTTTACGGCGACGGTTACTACAGAGTTGTTCAGATCAATAGAATTCCTAACAAGTATTAAAGAATTTGGACCAGTAAGATTAACTGGCTTATCCTTTTACAATGAACAAAACAGTTATTTATTCACAGGGATTGTTCCGGATGGGGTTGCATTCACTGCTGGTGGTTTGATTCTTTACGCGGCTTTAACGCTAATCTTTTTTGCGGTGGGTGCCAAGTCATTTGAGAAGAAAGTGAGGTTATGACATGAGCATGGATTTTCTTCCAGATAAACCAATTTATCAGCAGCTGATTGATCGAATTGTCGGCGATATTATTCGAGGAACACTGATGCCAGGGGAAAAGTTACCTTCTGTTAGGGATTATGCGGTTCAAGCTGGTGTGAATGCCAATACGATGCAACGCGTCTATAAGGAGCTGGAGCAGATGGAGATTACCGAAACGAGAAGGGGACAGGGTTCTTTTGTAACGGAAGACGTTAGAAATATTTCTAAGCTCCGTGACGAAATGAAAGAACAATTGATTGCGTCCTTCATCCAAAATATTGAAGCGCTTGGATTTACAAAAACTGAGATGGTGGAATATTTAACGAAACGGGGTGCGAATAATGATTGAGCTGAAAAAAGTTTCGAAAAAGTACGGTGGACAACAAGCATTGGATGGGATTGACCTCATCATTCCACAAGGAAAAATTATTGGCCTAGTTGGGGAAAACGGAAGTGGGAAGACAACGCTTCTAAAATTGAGCGCTGGCCTGTTGACGCCTGATAAAGGGACAGCTTTATACGGCGGGGTACCGATTACAAGAAAAATTGCTTCGGAAATTGCTTATATGCCAGACACGGACCTTTTCTATCCCTATTTTACAGTTGAGCAGTTATTCGATTTTTATAATTCACAGTTTAAAGATTTTGATTTGATCAAGGCAAAAGAGATTGCACAGTTTTTGAACATCAAACTGGATTCGAAAATGCAGCGTCTATCTAAAGGAAATCGGGGGCGGGTCAAAATTGCGGTCACACTTGGTCGTGAAGCCAGCTATTATTTTCTAGATGAACCCTTCTCTGGACTCGATCCTATGGTACGTGATGATATTTCAAAAGGGCTCATCCGCTTTACCGACACCCAGCGGCAAACAATTCTCATGGCAACCCATGAATTAAAAGAAGTGGAACCTTTGCTCGATGAAATCGTAGTACTTAGAGAGGGCCATGTTATCGCACAAAAAGCGGTAGATGAAATCCGTGACATACACGGGAAAGATGCCACAAGTTGGATGGTATCTTTGTTTAGAGAGGAGCATTAATATGACGATAAAACCGGTAGTAGAATTAAAGAATTTATCGAAAACGATCGGGAAGAAAAAAATTATTGATAACTTGAATTTGTCTTTATATCCTGGTCAGATTACAGGCTTTCTTGGGCCGAACGGGGCAGGGAAAACGACGACCATTCGAATGATGGTTGGTTTAATGAAACCATCAGAAGGCGATGTATTAATTGAAGGTAAGTCATTAAAAGATGATTTTGAAGGCAGTATTTCAAAGGTCGGCGTCATTGTTGAAAACCCAGAAATGTATAAGTTTATGTCGGGTTATAAAAACTTGTTACACTTCGCGCGAATGCACGACAATGTAACGAAAGAGCGAATTGACGAGGTCATCGCACAAGTTGGGATGCAAAACAGAATTCATGAAAAAGTATCGACGTATTCACTTGGAATGCGCCAACGACTCGGCCTTGCACAAGCCTTATTGCATAGCCCTAAATTTCTGATTCTCGACGAGCCGACAAATGGTTTGGATCCAGCAGGAATCCGAGAGTTTCGTATCTATTTAAGAAATATTGCAGAAAAAGAAGGCGTCTCGGTGTTTGTTTCTAGTCATATGTTGTCTGAAATTGAATTGATGTGTGACCGGATTGCCATTATCCAAAATGGGAAACTGATTGATGTTGAAGAAACAGCAGACACAAAGAAATCACATTATTATATCGAAGCTTCACCTGCTAGTTTGGTTGAAAACATCTTGATAGCCGAAGGATTTACGGTAGATGCGTTGAATGATGGGTTTATCATCGATGCTGAAAAAGAGCAGATCCCAATGCTCATGAAAAAGCTGGCTACGGAAGAGATTCAGCTATTCGCAGTGAATCCACACCGTAAAACGCTTGAAGATCAATTCTTAGAAATCACAGGAGGTGGCCAAATTGCTGAAGCTCATACAAAATGAATGGATGAAACTATGGCATAAGAAAGCGACTTGGATTATGGCCATACTCTTAGTGGTTGCCATTATTGGACTTACGGGACTTACAAAATTGTCCGAACGATTTACAGACACGACTTGGATCGAGGACATGGAAGCGGAAGTTGTTCAAATGGACGAAGAACTTGCATCACCGGACTTGACGGATGATGAAAGAGCTGATTTAGAGGCTCAGAAGCAGAGTACAGTAGAAACAATAGTTATGAATGAAGAATGGAATCAGCCCGGAAGTCGTGAAAGAACGATAGTCGATGCATACGGTACTATGTCGCTTGTCACCTTGTTCACGATCATTGCTTCAGCTGGTATCGTGGCGTCCGAGTTTTCACAAGGGACGATTAAGATGCTACTGTCTAGGCCGGTTAAACGTTGGAAAATATTAACGTCGAAATATATCACGATTTTATTGTTCGGCTTGTCATTAACCATACTCGTGTATGTATTCACCATCATAAGCGCATTTATCTTCTTCCCGTCAGCAGAAGGAAATTCAATTATTTGGAGCGGCTCAGACTTGGCACTTACAGCCGTGTGGGGCAAGTCAGCGTATATGATGTTCTTATCGCTCGTGAATGTATTTATGATTTCAACCTTCGCGTTCATGGTTGGATCGGTTTTCCGTTCTACCTCATTGGCGGTTGGTTTATCGATTTTCTTATTTTTCTCAGGCACGGTGATTGTGTTTTTCCTTGAAAGATTTGAAATCGCTAAATATATCTTCTTTGCGCATGACTTAATACAATATGAGTTAGGTCAGAAAATTTTAGAAAGCAATACAATGGCGTTCTCGGTTTTAGTTTTGAGTATTTACGCGATTTTATTCCTGGCAATTAGCTATCTAACGTTTAATAAACGTGACGTCACAGCATAAATGAAAAAAAGGACGATAACCGATTGATCGGTTATCGTCCTTTTGAATTCAATTAATTACTTATTGCTGAACGTACGAATAAGACCTGCAGCCGTCCCAACGAGGACGAATGCGAATAATGCGAACATAATATATAAGAACCACATGAGCATTCCACTCCTTTTTCGAGAAATCTCTTTCATCTAGTATATCATTACTTACCGCGCTGGGCAATCGATGGATGTGTCGGAAATGTTGCCGAGGGGTGTGAGAGTTTTGTGTGAGTCGAAGGTCACGACTTGCAAGCAAACCCTTTTTCCTTTTCAAGTTAATTAAAAATACTAAACTATTAAAGAAAAGTCTTTCGTATTGTGAAATATTCGCTATACTTAAAACAAGGGGGGAATAATACATGATTAAACAATCAATAATCGAAAATGTAATTGAAGCCGCATTGTCAACAGGCGGTGATTTTGCAGAAGTGTTTGTGGAGGATCGTTATGCAAACACATTGGCATTACAGGATAATAAAATCGAGAAAAGTATATCGGGACGCGACTTCGGTATCGGGATTCGAATTTTTTCTGGCCTTCAAAACGTGTATACATACACGACCGACTTTTCGGAAGAGGGATTAGTTAAAGCGGCTAAAAAGGCAGCGCTGGCAATAAAAGGTGGCGGAAATGGCATCATTCATCCGCTCGAAAAAGAAATTATCAAGCCGATTCATTCAATTGCACAGATGCCGAAGACAGTGAAACATGCTCAAAGGGCAGCAGTTATGAAAAAAGCGAATGATATTGCCAGAAATTATGATGAGCGGATTTCACAAGTAGGTTTACGCTATATTGATGAAGAACAAAACATTCTCATCGCGAACTCTGAAGGTAAATTTGTGGAAGACACACGGGTTTATAGCCGATTGGCGATTCAAGCAACTGCGACTGATGGTGTAGAATTGCAAACTGGCTTTTACGGACCGGGGGCACATGCGGGGTTTGAGTTTATTGAAAACCTTGATTTAGATCATTATGCAGGTGAAGCTGCGCGGATTGCCGTGACGATGCTTGAAGCAGATGAATGTCCGAGCGGAAAATTCCCAGTCATTATTGACAATGAATTTGGTGGCGTCATTTTCCATGAAGCTTGTGGTCATGGACTTGAAGCAACATCCGTTGCGAAAAATAACTCTGTCTTCGCAAACCGAATTGGTGAAAAAGTGGCTCCGGATATCGTGACATATATTGATGACGGAACGCTTCCGAATGAGTGGGGTTCGCTTAATATTGATGATGAAGGGGAAAAGACGCGGAAAAACATCCTTATTGAAGATGGGATTTTGAAAGGCTATCTTATCGATAAATTCAATGCGCGTCGCATGAACGCTGAGGCCACGGGCTCTTCACGCCGGGAATCGTACAGGTTTAATCCGACATCCCGTATGACAAACACCTATATCGCACCTGGGAAATCGGAACCCAAAGATATTATTGCCTCGACAGAAAATGGCATATATGCGAAATATATGGGCGGTGGTCAAGTGAATCCAGCAACCGGTGACTATAACTTTGCCGTTGCAGAAGCTTATCTTGTGAAAAACGGAAAAATTGACCGACCAGTTCGCGGTGCAACGCTAATCGGAAACGGTGCAAAAACACTGCAAAAAGTCGATATGGTGGGGAATAATCTTGCGCATGGTGCAGGCATGTGTGGATCGATCAGTGGAAGTCTACCTGTAAATGTCGGTCAACCGATGATTCGAGTCAGTGAAATAACTGTCGGCGGGACGAAGGGGGAATAACGAATGATAACTATCCAAGATTTTCAAGAGAAGTTGTTGTCCGAAGCGGTGAACGCAAATTTTAAAGAAGCTGAAATTTATTATAAAAGATCAGAATCTTTCCAATGCATGATATTTGAAGGTGAAATCGATAGTTACGAAACATCTGAAGAGGGTGGGCTTGGATTTCGAGGTCTTTATAATGGGAAAATGGGCTATGCGTACACGGAAAAAATTGAGGAAGCGTCGATTCCGTTCTTAATCGAAAGCGCGATAGCCAATGCCGAAGTCCTTGATGAAGATGATGGAACCGATATTTTTGAAGGTAGCGATAACTATAGTGACCATGATTTTTACAGTGAAGAACTAGCAAATATCCCGACTTCAGAAAAAATCGAACTGATTAAAGCCATTGAAAAGAAAGTGCTTGCCTACGATTCACGTATTGTTACGCTTAACTATTGTGCGCTACAAGAGTTTTCAGAAGACCGGATTCTGGCGAACAATAAAGGCCTTTCATTGAATGAAAAGAAAAATGGAATCATCATTTTCATTTCAGCCGTTGTTAAAGAAGGCGATGAAATGAAAACAGGTATGGCTCGTGAAATGACACGGGACTATAAATCGCTTGATGCCGATAAAATAGCAAAAGAAGTTGCGGAGGAAGCTTTGTCCCATTTAGGTGAAAAATCAATTCCGACAAAGAAATATCCAATCATTATGAGACATGATGCAGCTGCGTCCTTACTTGCTACATTTACAGCCATATTTTCAGCTGAAAATACGCAAAAGGATCAGTCTTTATTAAAAGGAAAAATCGGAACGGAAATTGCTTCTTCAGTTTACACATTAATCGATGATCCATTTCATCAAGAATCAATTATGGGATCGAACTTTGATGGGGAAGGTGTCGCCACTAAAAAACAAACAATTGTTTCGAATGGTAGGCTTGAAACACTTCTTCATAATCGAAAAACCGCTAAAAAAGACGGTGTCGTAACGACTGGGCATGCTCAGAAAGAATCCTATAAAGGAACCCTTTCTGTCGCGCCGATTAATCTATACATTGAACCGGGCACTAAAAGTGAGCAGGAACTAATCGATTCAGTCGAAGAAGGCGTACTCATCACCGGATTATCTGGACTCCATTCGGGTGCTAGCACAATTTCTGGTGACTTCTCGGTTGCAGCGACGGGTTTCTATATTAAAGAAGGCAAAGTAGCATCGCCGGTTAAACAAATGACGATTGCTGGAAACTACTATGACTATATGAAGAACATCGTAGAAACAGGATCCGATTTACAATTTGCACCAGGCGGTTATGGTTCACCATCACTACTCGTTAAAGAGCTTTCCGTAACCGTTGATTAAATAAAAAATGGCGCCCTTCAATTGGAGGGTGCCATTTTTTATAGTAGCCTATTGTTTATTTTGCGCTTTTAACAAGTCGCGAATTTCAATTAGAAGCGCTTCTTGTGCATCGATTTCTACAACTTCCTCCACGACTTCTTCTTTCTTCTTGAATTTCGAAAGCAAGCGGATGACTAAGAAAATAACACCAGCGACAATTAAAAAATCAATAATAGATTGCAAGAACATACCGTACGTAAAATCTGTGTTGCGGAAATTTTTATGTAAACCCGAAAAGTTAATACCTCCTGAAAGTAATCCAATCAAAGGTGTTATAATATTTTCCACGAGTGAAGATACAATCTTCCCGAATGCCGTTCCAATCACAACCGCAACAGCAAGGTCAAATACATTTCCTTGAAACGCAAACTCTTTAAAATCCTTCCACATAATAAATTCACCTCCTCTTAAAGCTACTATCTTTATGATTCTTCAACAATCGTAAACTGGTTGGTTTCAATATTCAACTGGACCAGATATTGACCATTTGCTTCTAAATCCCACACTCTAATATGTGCGCTAAGTTCATCGCCCTCAATTCCCAGCATTTCAAACCTGACTAGGTCCCCGTGAGGTTGGTTTTCGAGAAAGGACGTAATTGCAGAACTTAACTTTAAACTAGATTCATCATTAAGCAAAGTAATTTTTCTCAATGTTCCTTGACCAGGGTACGATTCCGCAACAGGGCCGTCGTTTTCATAACTGATTACATCGCCCGCTTTTAAATCGTCAATTGTGATCTTTTCTCCTGTTTGCGTCCTGATTTTCGTTTTATCGGTAACTCGCCACATGACTTCATCTACAAGTATCATTTGGTTATCAGCCATCACGACAACCGAAGCATCTTGAATCAGTGTTTCAGGTGTCATCGCCGTTTTCCCGCAACCGAATAACAGAATGACGCCAAGAAATAGGATAACGCTTTTACATCGTTTCATCGAATCCCCCCAGTTGGTAGATTAGCCGTCCTCCGCGTCAAGTGGAAACCAGCGATAACGAGCTAAATCAATTTTTCCATTAAGACTAAACTCAACACCTTCCGCTTCTAGTAAACTGCGTTGATCTTTTCCGGAAAAAGAAATTTCCCCTTTCGCATTAATAATTCGATGCCAAGGGAGCACATATTTTTTACTCATCGAATGGAGGATTCGTACAACTTGTCGAGCCCCGCGGGGATTTCCCGCAGCTGCGGCAACTTGTCCATACGACATGACATACCCCGATGGAATCGATTGAATGATGGTAACAACGCGCTGTGTAAATAAATTCATAAAATAAAACTCCTTAATGGAAATAAAACCATTAATAATCTGATACATATAGTATACTGAAAATTACGAAATAGTGAAAGTGGCAAAAGGATATGCAGCTAACATTTCATTTTATGTTGAATCAGACGGTAAAACCGAATACATTGAACTAACTGGATTTAAACCAAAATTACTTAAAGGGGCAGTACTATGAAAAATCAAAATCAGAAAATCACCCCATTTTTAATGTTCGATGGCAATGCCGAAGAAGCGATGAATTTTTACACGTCCATTTTTGAGGATGCAGAAATTCAAAGTATTTTTCATCAAGAAAACGGTACGGTCATGCACGCAACTTTTACATTGAACGGCCAAACGTTCATGGCAATCGACAATGGTAATGGAAACGATATCCCATTCACCGCAGCATTTTCACTATTTGTCACATGTGAATCAGAACAGGAAATCGATCATGTTTTCAAGAGATTAGCCGAAGACGGGAAAATTCTCATGGATTTGGCACCAACCCCATTTAGCGTAAAATTTGCTTGGGTAGAAGATCAGTACGGCGTATCTTGGCAATTAAATCTTGAAACCAAGTAAGGATAAAAAACCACCTTTTTTACAAGGATGGTTTTTCTTTAGTAAATCGGTCTTGATAAAACGCATAAACCGTAATCGCAATCGTAACCAAAAATCCACTCGCCATCATACCGCCAGCGATATCACTCGGGAAATGAACACCAAGATAGACGCGGCTTGTCCCAATCATTATGATCATACATGTAGTAAATAAAATTAATAGGAACTTTCCCAATCTAGTTTTTATATTTCGCCATGCAATATAGGCAATAATAACGTAAAGACTAAATGCCATCATTGTATGTCCACTTGGAAAGCTATAGCCACCTGCATCCAATATTCGATGGATTTCTGGACGTTCTCGTTTGAAATACAATTTTAAAAGATGATTCAATAGGACGGTTCCGAGAACTACGCCAACTAGAAGCAAGGCTTGTTGACGATTCTTAAAGACAACATACAAGAGTGTAATCGCAATGACCGTAATAAATATTACGGCAAGTGTGGAACCAATCCATGTGAAAAGTTTCATTATCATAGTAAGCCAGGGTGTTTCGAGCCCTTGAATTGTATGAATCATCGTTTGATCAAAACTGGATAGCGTGTCATCTCCAAATGTCGTTGAGAAATAACCAAACGATAGACCGAATCCAATACATAATACCAAAGCAATTATAAATCGTAGTGAAGAGTGTTTCATAGCTTCCTCCTTTTAAAATCGATAAAGGGGTTGATCTGGATGTTACTAATTAGTTTAGTTGTTGGTTCGTACTTACTAGGAAACCTATTAGCTGCTTCACTGATAAGTACGTTTTATTATAACGCCGAAATTCGTTCAAAAGGAAGCGGCAATCCCGGAGCTCGTAATATAGGAAGACTCTATGGGAAGAAAGCCTTTGTCATAACATTTCTCGGCGATGCACTGAAAGGTATAATTGTTGTTTATGCAGCAAGAATATTTGGTTTCGATCAGCTAATCGAACTCCTACTCTTACTTTTTGTTATCATCGGCCACATCTATCCCGTCTTTTACAGATTCCGCGGTGGAAAAGGCGTGTCAACGTTTATCGGAGGGCTACTTGTTTTCAACCCGCTTGTTTTTTTAGTTTTTATAAGTATATTTCTGGTCTTGTTATTTTTCATGAAGAATTTCACAGGAGCTGGACTGAGCGCAATCCTTTCATTACCAATTGTTATATTAATATTTTCTTATAATACCCATTTTATCTACTTATCATGTTTGATAAGCGGAATAATTTTATTTGCCCATCGTGATGATATAAAGTGGAAGCACCAAACAGCTAACTAGACATCACGTCCAAAGTATTATATATATTGAGTACAAGTAAAAATCGATACAGGGAGATGATAGTAGTGAAAGAGTTACATACAATTGAGGAATGGCAAGAGATTTTGGAGAAATCAAAGGGTGAACCGGTACTTTTACTGAAGCACAGTACAACATGCCCAATCAGCACATCTGCGTTCAGTAGAGTTGAGAATTTTGAAACGGATCTTCCAAAATATTGGTTGAAAGTTCGTGAAAGCCGTCCAGTTTCTAATGACATCGAAAGCACATTAGGCGTAGAGCACCAATCACCACAACTCTTTATTTTGAATAAAGGCGAAGCAGTTTGGAACGCATCTCACACAGTTATCACTGATAATGAGATTAATAGAGGTCTAAAAGAGAACAGCATCGATTAATAAAATAGGGAAAGAGCTGCACCAGGTTATACTAACCCGTTCAGTTGAGTGGTACAAAACATCAATTAAACACACTATTAGAGTCCAAATTCGCATATGAATTGGACTCTTTCCTTTTACCTATGTATCAACGTTTGTGAATGAAACACACCTATTTTAGACACCTTACTGACAAGCCTATTAGCAGGGTTACAATTTCTATTGTAAATCTGCTAATGTAAGTGTTAATACCACTGTTAATTTGTGTGTTAAAACACAATATTACATTTCGTTATCCCAATAAAAAAAGGACCATAAGGCCCTTTTTCACTTTTACTATTCCACAATCGCGCCAGATTGACGCATAACTCTAATATTTTATTTTAAGAGTTTGCTTCATCTAATTCTTCGTCAGTATCCTTATCGAACAATTCAATTTCACTATCTGACAGTGCTTTTTTACTTTCAAAATACCAGATATATAAATCTTCCAAACGGAAACTTTCTATCTCATCTTGTGATAACATTGCCAAATCGAGTATATTGGCTAGTTCATTATTAACTTTTACAATTCGATTATCACTGTTCTTAATTAAACCATAAAGTAAATTCTCTCCGTGCCCTTGATGTCCATTTAGAGTATCACCATCATAATTTCTTGTACTGTCCATTGGACTCCACGTTAGCATATTTGATTTCCATCCGAAGAAACCTTTACTGACATAAACAGCCCCCAAGTTGTTCTCATTTTTTATAAAAAAGAAAAGTGCTTTGTTGTTTAATTTGTATGCAGGTATCAGTAACAAATCTTTATCATTTGCTAATAGAGCTTCCTGAGGTTCCGAGTATGAATTCGATTTCTCAGCCATTACCCACACACCAGTTATTATGACTGCGACCAATACCACGGCTATTAGTATTTTCCGTTTCATTAATCCACTCCCTTTACAGATATAGAAAGTCTCTATAACGTCGTGCATAATCTTTTACAATCTGGCCCGTTTGTTGAATATTGAATATATATACGTCCTACTGTTATCGTACCATATTTACCACAAAAAACCTTTTTAAAGATGAAAAAAGCACCGCTAATTGCGATGCTAATTGTTGTTCTAGTTCGATGTTATTTCGCTTGTTATTTCAACTTTTGTACCAGTGAACTGAACGGGTTAAGGTTATACTGGGCAGCTCTTTTTTTGATGCATTATTTCTGGTACACCACTTTACCCTCTATATAAGTAGCATCAATCGTCGAACGAAGATCAAAAGGATCACCATTCCAAATAACGAAATCCGCATCTTTTCCTTTTTCGATCGAACCAACTCGGTCTTCGACACCAATATGTTTCGCTGCATTCAGTGTTATCGCTTCTAATGCTTTTTCTTCTGGAAATCCATTTTTCACCGCAAGAATCGCGCTAGTCATTAAATGCTCGATTGCAATCACTGGATGATCAGTCGTTATGGAGACTGGTATGCCAGCTTCGGAAAGGGCAAGAAGGGTATGCCATCCCTTATCGGATAACTCTGTTTTGGAACGAGGCGACATTGTCGGTCCAACAGAAACCCTGACGTCATGCTGCGCAATGAAATCGGCAATGAGATGACCTTCTGTACAATGTTCAATCGTAAGCTGAATATCAAATTCTTTTTGGATACGCAAAACGGTCGCGATATCATCGGCTCTGTGTGCATGGACGCGTAGTGGAATTTCTTTTTGTAAGACCTTCGCAATATTTTCGAGCCCTAAATCACGACCGCATTTATTTGTTTTTCGGTCATCGATATAGTTTTGTGCTGCGATAAGATCTTCACGTATCTGTGCAGCTAAGCCCATTCGTGTAGTTGGCATTTTACCTTTACTG
Organism: Sporosarcina sp. Y1009; assembly: GCF_057669865.1. NCBI lineage: Bacteria > Bacillati > Bacillota > Bacilli > Caryophanales > Caryophanaceae > Sporosarcina > Sporosarcina sp. Y1009. The sequence goes on from NZ_JBYHFO010000005.1 coordinate 119,935, forward strand.
CCGTAAACCTGTTTTGGATTTTCACCTGTTGCAGCCTTCAGCCCAGAAGGATTTTTCACAATCATTTCATCGACAACATTCCCAACTGTTTTGACGACAACCATTTCTCCGCCAATAACGTTTGCACTACCAGGCATTATTTGTACAGTCGTGACACCGAAACGTCTTGCATCCTCAAATCCAGTATCCCCCGGGTTAATCCCGTCAAGCGCACTTACTTGAGGCGTTGACGCTGCACTCATTTCATTCACATCTTGTCCAGCTATGCCGATTCCTTGCTCACTTAAGCCAAGATGGGAATGGACATCAATCAACCCCGGCGTAATAATTTTTCCCTTGGCATTCACGACCACCGAACCTTCAGGAATAGCTAGCGTCGCCCCAACGTCAACAAACTTTCCATCTTTAACATAAATATTTCCTTCAACCACTTGACCAGTTCCCGTGAAAATTTTTGCGTTTTGTATGTATAACATTGTCATTCCTCCCTATCCTAGTATAGCGTAAAATGCCTTAATTGACGAAATAGTATATTTTCACCTAGAAGCTCCTACACAAAATCATTCATGTTCAAGCAACGAGCACAAACATCGGAGCAACGAGCACAACTGGGTTCAGTACCGATTACAACCCACATCGCATCGAGCATAATCTTGCTCCATTTCGAGCATCGAGCACAAACATCGGAGCAACGAGCACAACTAGGTCAGTACCGATCAGAACCCACATCGCATCGAGCATAACCTCGCTCCATTTCGAGCAACGAGCACAACTGGGTCCGCATCGATCAGAATCCACGCAGCACCGATCACAACCACATTCCTGTTCAAGCAACAAGAGCTACCTTCCTTAACGGTGGTAGTAATTTCCATCATATATGACAGTTGTCATATAGAAGTGATGACATTTAAGTCTAATCAGGAGGAGAGAAACACATTAGTATGATAAGTAAGAAATGAAAACAGATCATCATGATTCCCAAGGAGGAAAACAAATGAGTAAAGAAAAAACAATGAAATTACACAAGAACGTAGCTCCTTTTGCAAAATCAGATAAAAAGAAAAGTATTATCCAATTAGTGAACACAGTTCCACCGTTATTTATCTTCTGGTTTTTGGCGTATCAAAGTTTGTCGGTGTCAATCTGGTTGATGCTCCCGTTCGCGATTATCGCTGCAGGATTTGTCATTCGAACATTTATCATATTCCATGACTGTACACACGGTTCGTTTTTCAAAAATCGTAAAGCGAATGATATTGTCGGCACGGCTACAGGAATTTTAACACTGTTCGCCTATTCAAAATGGAAACGCGAGCATGCGATTCATCACGCTTCAAGTTCAAATCTTGATAAGCGCGGTGTTGGTGACATTTGGGTTATGACTGTTGAAGAATATGTTGAAGCATCGAAATGGACGCGTTTGGCTTATCGCTTATACCGTAATCCACTTGTGATGTTTGGATTTGGACCATTATTTCTAGTTCTGATTTCAAGCCGCTTTAACCGTAAAGACGCTAGACAAAAAGAAAGAAACAATACGTATTTGACGAACATAATTTTAGTCGTGCTTTATACGTTGATGATCGTCTTAATTGGATGGCAAGCATTTGTCATTGTTCAAGGAACAATTATGTTTGTTGCAGGTGCACTAGGCATTTGGTTATTCTATATCCAACATACGTTTGAGGACTCTTATTTTGAAGAAGAGTCAGAATGGGATTATGTGAAAGCTGCTGTTGACGGAAGTTCATACTACAAACTGCCGAAAGTATTGCAGTGGGCAACTGGAAACATTGGTTTCCACCACGTCCATCACTTATCACCACGTGTTCCGAATTACAACTTGGAAGTCGCACATGATTCAGTGCCACCTCTTCATAACGCAACAACAATTACCATTAAAACAAGTTTGGCATCGTTAAAATATAAACTATATGATCCAGCTAAAAAAGGGTTCGTTACATTTGGTGAAGTGAAAAATATAGTACGTAAAGCAAGTGACTCAATTGATTTAAAACCAAAACGCACAAGTCTCGAAGGAAAGTAAAATGATTTGACGGCAACCACCTCAACTTAGAGGTGGTTGTTTTTCATTCAGAGACACGCAGGAGTAGAAAAATTTGGTATAATCGGAGAAAGGACGGTGAGCAAGTGGTATGAATAGTTGGTATAGTATTTTTCCGAAAAGTCCATGGCTTAGTATATATGCTTGGGCAGTATTTTGTTTTTTACCGTTCTTTTTCATATTTAGATCATCTTCTCGAATTGAAATTGCAATTGGCATCTTCTTATTACTATTATTTTTCTTATCCTATCGTTTTTCATACAAGTCAAAAAGTGGACTTGTTTATATGTGGGTCAGCTTTGAAATCATTATTAATGTTGTCATGACATTGTTGTTTGGTTATTTGTACTTATCCACATTCACAGCCTTTTTCATTGGAAATATACGAAATCCGGTCGGTTTTTTCATCATGTATGGACTCCATATTGCATTTACAATTGTCGCGATTGTTACTGGTTTCTTCATTGAAATCGAATTGTTTTTACCGCAAGTTCATTTTATCCTCATCTCGGTGCTCGGTACGGTACTTTTGCCATTCACTTTATACAATCGAAACAAACGCGAGAAATTAGAAGGCCAATTGGAACACGCAAATGAACGTATTTCAGAATTAATCATTCTTGAGGAACGTAACCGCATTGCGCGCGATTTGCATGACACTCTTGGACAGAAATTATCTCTTATAGGCCTAAAAAGCGACCTTGCAGGAAGGCTAATTTCAAGAAATCCAGAAGCCGCTGCAAAAGAACTACTAGATATTCGACAAACTGCAAGTGCAGCATTAAAAGAAGTGCGAGAACTTGTGGATGATATCCGAATGACAAAGCTAAAAGATGAGTTATTACGCGTTCGGCAGATCTTAAAAGCTGCTGAAATGACGTTAACGGTAGAAGGCAATCCTGAACAGATGGATATCCCGCCGTTAGTTGAAAATGTATTAAGTATGTGTTTGAAGGAAGCTATAACAAATGTTGTGAAACATAGTTACGGAAGTGAATGTCATATTGAATTTGAGAAGTCATCAGATGAATTTCTGATTCACGTGGAAGATGATGGTATTGGGATTCCAGGTAAAGGCGTCAATCTTCCAGGAAACGGTTTAAAAGGTATTCGGGAAAGACTCGAGTTTGTAAATGGATCTTTAGAAATTGAAGGAAATCCAGGAACAAAACTCACGATTCGAGTTCCGGACATTATTAAGAAGAGTGCAGGGGGAGATTGAGTGATACGCATTGTGTTGGCGGAAGATCAAGGAATGCTCTTAGGCGCATTGGGTTCATTACTGAGTATGGAAGATGATATAGAAATCGTGGGTATGGCGAAAAACGGGGAAGAAGCAGTACAGTTAGTAAATGAGCAGAACCCAGATGTTTGTATCATGGATATTGAAATGCCTGTCAAAACAGGATTGGATGCGGCGGAGGATTTACAAGGCTCTCCGTGCAAAATCATTATTCTGACGACTTTTGCGCGTTCAGGGTATTTTGAACGGGCTCGAAAAGCAGGCGTGCGCGGTTATTTATTAAAAGATAGTCCGATTGAGGAACTGGTGAGTTCGATTCGGAAAATTATGGAGGGGCGTCGAATTTACGCGCCAGAACTCGTCGATATTGCATTCGACGATGAAAACGAAAACCCTTTAACAGAGCGGGAAAGCCAAGTGCTTAAACTTGTATCAAAAGGAAAAACAACTAAAGAAATTGCAGGAGAATTATATCTAACACCAGGAACGGTTCGGAATTATATTTCTACGATATTGGACAAACTAGGTGTGAGTAATCGGATTGAAGCCATTTCCCGATTTAAAGAAAAAGGATGGTTTAAATAGGGAGAATGAATCTAGGCGTTATTCAATTCGCGATTCTACATGGCATTCTTTTACATTAAGTTAAATATTAGGAATGTTTAAAAATAGAGAAGTACGGGTACTCTAGGTAATCAATGCAGGTAGAAGGGTTTCATACACTTCTGTCTGTATTTTTTTGTGTGAAATCAGATGTCACCAACAATCCCATTAATGTTATGATTTAGGTAAGTTAGAAAAATGATGCGGGGGGATGGAAGTTGACATTGACAACACTCGAATATGCACAGAATCTTGATGCAAAAGACAACTTAGCCAGTTTGAGAGAAGAATTTTATTTGCAAGAAAATATCATCTATATGGATGGGAATTCTTTAGGTCTTTTATCAAAACGAGCTGAAAAAACTTTACTCGAATTACTTGATTCCTGGAGAACGCTTGGCATCGATGGTTGGACAGAAGGAGAACATCCGTGGTTTTACTTATCGGAATCGGTTGGCGAAAAAATGGCGCCACTTGTTGGGGGAGCAAAAAGCGAAGTGTTGGCAACGGGATCGACAACAACGAATTTACATCAGCTCGTAGCCACGTTTTACAAACCCACGGGGAATAAAACAAAAATCCTCGCAGACGAATTGAATTTTCCATCAGATATATATGCGCTCAAAAGTCAGTTGGCATTAAAAGGCTATGCCCCAGATGAACATCTTGTCAGAGTAAAGAGCAGGGACGGTCGATTTTTAAAAGAAGACGATATTATTGAAGCGATGACAGATGACATTGCGCTAATTGTCTTGCCGTCAGTCCTGTATCGCAGTGGGCAGATCCTCGATATGAAACGACTCACTGCTGCAGCGAATGAAAGAGGAATTCCAATTGGCTTCGATTTATGTCATTCTGTCGGTGCGATTGAACATTCGCTCCATGATTGGGGTGTGGATTTTGCTTTCTGGTGTACGTATAAGCATTTAAACGGCGGACCAGGTTCAGTTGGCGGTTTATTCGTTCATGAGAAAAATTTCGGAAAAGCACCCGGACTAGCAGGTTGGTTCGGTTCTAAAAAAGAAGCACAATTTGACATGGATCATGCAATGGACCCCGCATTAGATGTGGGTGCTTATCAAATTGGAACGCCGCATGTTCTAAGTTTAGCGCCAGTGATTGGAGCGCTGGAACTATTTGAAGAAGTTGGCATCAAGCGTGTGCGTGAAAAATCGCTGCAATTAACGAACTATCTTTTGGATTTAGTGCATACAGAACTTACAAGTCACGGATTTACAATAGGAAGTCCGGTTGATGAATCACGCGGTGGTCATATTTTACTGGAACATAAAGAAGCTGCACGTATTTGTAGTGCCTTAAAAGAAGACGGTGTCATTCCAGATTTTCGAGCACCAAACGGCGTCCGACTTGCACCAGTTGCGCTCTATAACTCATTCGAAGATGTGTGGCGGACTGTTCAAAAATTGAAAGTAATTATGGACGAAAAACGCTACGAGAAATTTGAAAATAAAAGGGGCGTTGTTGCATGACTAAATGGATTGATATTTCCCAACCCCTTAAAAATGGGATTGCTGAATGGCCAGGGGATACCCCTTTTTCATATGAAGTTGCATTTAAGAAAGTGGACACAGGCTCAGTGAATATCGGGAAAATGACGACAAGTACGCATATGGGCACGCATATCGACGCACCCTTCCATTTTGACGATCATGGATTGAAAGTGCTTGATTTACCAATCAATCTTTATATTGGCCGAGCGCGTGTCATTGATGTTTCTGGTTATGAAAGTATCGGTGAAAAGGAACTGGCTGACATCGATTTTGGTGGCGCAGAACGGATTTTATTCAAAATGGGGAGTCGCCGTGATTTGTCAGTTTTTCCGGAGGACTTCGCGTATTTACGTGCGGATATCGGACCGTTTCTAAAGTCGCGTGGTGTTCGGCTGATTGGTGTTGAAGCACCGTCAGTGGACCCAGAAACGAGTAAATTATTGGAGGCCCATCATTCATTAAACAATAACGGTGTGATGATTTTGGAAAACATTGTGCTCAAGGCTATTGAACCCGGGGATTATGAACTCATTGCACTGCCACTTCCTTTAGCAGAATCAGATGGTAGCCCAGTTCGTGCAGTTTTACGACCATTTGAAGGAGGACTGTAAAATGGATGACAAAGGGATTTACACAGATTTTAAAGAGCAGATGACTTATGGTGAATATTTGAATCTCGATAAAATACTAGCCGGTCAGACCCGACTTTCTGGACATCATGATGAAATGTTATTTATCGTCATTCATCAAGTTAGCGAACTCTGGATGAAACTCATTTTACATGAGCTCAGTGCAGCCACTGTGGCTATTGAAAATGGGGAGTTGCAGGAAGCATTTAAAATGTTGGCACGGGTGTCGCGTATTCAAACACAAATCATTCAGGCATGGGATGTACTCGCAACGTTGACACCAGCTGAATATATGGAGTTTCGGGGTAGCTTAGGACGCGCGTCTGGTTTTCAATCGTATCAAAACAGACTGATTGAATTCTCGCTTGGCTATAGGCAACCACATATTTTGAAAATCTACGAAAAAGATCCTGAGCTAGCCAGTGAACTCGAGGCAGCTTATAAAGCACCAAGTATTTACGATGTAGCTGTTCGCGCACTTGCAAAAGCTGGTTTTTCAATTAACCCTAAATTAATAAATCGTGACTTTTCCATTACCTACTCAGGTGATCAAACTGTCTCAGATGCTTGGTTGGAAGTATACCGTAATGTAGAAGACAATTGGGACTTATATCAACTGGCTGAGAAGCTAGTCGATATAGAAGACAGTCATCAACAATGGCGCTTCCGTCATATGAAAACGGTCGAACGGATTATTGGATTTAAAAAAGGAACGGGTGGTTCCGCGGGAGTCAGTTATTTGAAATCGGTACTTGATCATCAATTTTTTCCAGAGCTATGGGCTGTACGGACAAATCTGTAGAGATAAAACGAATGAAGCGCTGCCACGTATACGGCAGCGTTTCGTTGATCAAAGGAGGTAATAGGTGTTGAACTGGTTATTAATCATCGTGATTGCAATTGCAGCTGAACTTTTCATGCGATATTTGACAAGGGATATGGAAGATAAGAAGAAACGAGAGAAGATGTTGTCCCTATTATGGGTGGCATTGGGCGTTATTTTAGTTTTGACTTGGTTGTTTACGAAGTAATTTTAAAGATGGCAGTTTTCAATGGCGCCATGTTAATTTTATGTGTGACTTAAGTCCCGACTTGCAAGCAAACCACGGCTAAGTGCAAGGAAACCTAACCCAAGTGCAAGGAAAGCACCTAGAAGTGCAAGCAAATTTCCTACATCATGAATCTTAAGAAATTCTTCATGATTTCACTTCCTAATTCTTCAGTTCCATTGTCTATGATTAGCATAACGAATAACTGAAAAGGCGTGTTGAACATGAAGAAGTTTTTATTCATCGGCATCATTCTAATCATTGGCTTTACGTTGGCTTTTAAAAATGATATTCCTGAGACAAAAGTTTATGACTTTGATGTGGATGCAGTGGCGATGATTTTGATCGATGCGGATAGTGGAAACGTGCTTTACGAACATAACAGTAATGAGGCATTACCGATTGCGAGTATGTCAAAAATGATGACGCAATACCTTGTATTGAATTCGGTTAAGGACGGACTACTATCATGGGAGAGTGAATACCAGCCAAGTGAGTACATGCATCAGATGACGACTGAATCGGGTGTCGTGAGATTAGGTATGTCGAACAACCGTACATATACAGTAGAAGAACTTTTCACAGCAATGACTGTCGCCTCTGCAAATGACGCGGCCATCGCACTAGCTGAAATGGTCAGCGGTTCTGAAGAAGCTTTTGTTGAGTTGATGAATGAACAAGCAAAAGCATTTAAACTGAAGAAAACAACTTTCTACAATGCCAGTGGCTTGGACGGGGATTATGTTGGTAAGAGTACGCAAGAAACAAATCTTTCGACAGCAAAAGAAGTTTCCATCATTGCTGAGAAACTTCTTGCCAAACATCCTGAAGTATTGGATTTCACAAAAATAACGAACTTCACAACAAGCCACGGCATTGAGCTTTGGAACACAAATTCAATGTTGCCGGGTATGCCAATGGCAGTCAATCAGATTGATGGTCTGAAGACGGGTTTTACAGACTTGGCTGGGCCTTGTTTTGCAAGTACAGGTGTTTTTGACGGTCGACGGGTGATATCAGTCGTGATGAATGTGGCAGCAGAGGGTAATGATCGCATAAATCCTAAATTCCAACTGACTGAAGATTTGATTGAACAATTCGTGATGAATCAGTAATTTTACAGACAGGATTGAGAAGCGCTCCAAATGGTATACTAGTTTTAGACCATTCTGAAAAGGGAGCGAGACCATGAGTGAAGTAAATACAACTATGTGGAAAGAAAAGCTACCGTTAATCGGAAACATCATGAAGCAAGAAGAAGTTTTTTGGGAAAACCCTTTACAAGAGACGACGAAAACGGGTTTAACAAAAGTTAGCGTAACGGCTGAAGATGTGAAAGAAGCATCTGATCGATTAAAGCGTTTTGCACCGTTTATTCAACATGTATTCCCAGAAACCAAAGTATCGAATGGGATTCTAGAATCACCGTTGACGCCTATTCCAAACATGAAAAAGGAACTCGAACAGCATTACGGGGTTAAAATCCCCGGCGAACTTCTGTTGAAAGAGGATAATGCCATGCCAATATCTGGTTCTATTAAATCGCGCGGCGGGATTTATGAAGTGCTTAAGCATGCGGAGGCACTTGCGATACAACATGGTCTGCTGACAATTGAAGATGATTATGTGAAATTCGCGGAGCCGAAATTCAAAGACTTATTTGCAAAACATAAAATCGCAGTCGGATCCACAGGAAATCTTGGGCTTAGCATTGGGATTATGAGTGCGAAACTTGGCTTTAATGTCACTGTTCATATGTCGGCAGATGCAAAACAGTGGAAGAAGGATCTCCTTCGAGAAAAAGGTGTCTTTGTTGTCGAGTATCCGAATGATTTTAGTGTAGCGATAGCTGAAGGACGCAGGCAGGCAGAAGCAGATCCCTCTTGTTATTTTATCGATGATGAAAACTCCTATGATTTATTCTTCGGTTATGCAGTTGCGGGTGAGCGCATTGCATCTCAGTTAAAAGAAAGAGGAACGATTGTCGATGAAGACAATCCACTATTCATGTATTTACCTTGTGGCGTAGGGGGAAGCCCGGGCGGTGTGACATTTGGTTTGAAACTTGTCTTTGGGGATCATGTACATTGTTTCTTCGCAGAACCAACGAACTCACCATCTGTCTTATTAGGCATGATGACGAGACTTCACGAAGAAGTTTCTGTACAAGACTTCGGACTTAGCAATTTAACCGCTGCAGACGGCTTAGCGGTAGGGAGAGCATCCGGTCATGTAGGCAAAACCATGGAACCGTTATTGTCTGGGATTTACACCATTCAAGATGACAGTCTTTTCAAACTATTGACATCACTTGTTGACGCAGAAGGCATTCAACTTGAACCATCTGCACTCGCTGGAATGATTGGACCTATCAATGCAATTCAGAGAAACATACCAGCCGCTAGTTCACCGAATGCGACCCACATCGCTTGGGCAACAGGCGGCGGTATGGTTCCGCAAGCTGAGAGGGACCTTTATTATAAAATGGGTAGAGAATAAAACCGGCGAATTTCCCGGGAAATCGACAAGATTAGGCATGTAAAACATATAAATCACTTTTAGGGGGATCTGAAATGATTTTAGGGTTAAAAAGAGATGAAATAAAAATAGTTGAACCACAAGAGGGTTGGCAAGAGGAATTTCAAAAAATACAAAAAGAAATTCACACAGTAACCGGAATTGATATTCATCGCATTGAACATATTGGCAGCACTTCAATCATTGGGATTAAAGCAAAACCGATGATTGACTTTGCTATTGGCGTGGATGATATAAATAATGTTCCTTCCCACATCTTTAAGAGTTTGCAAGAAATTAGTTTTTATCGTCTTCGTGTTGTGCTAGAAAACGAAATCGTCTTGGCTAAATTCGATAACAATGAAACATTCGACATCAAGACTCATATTATTCACATGATAGATTATAAAGGTGAAAAGTGGAATGACTTGATATCATTCCGCAATAAATTGAATGCATCTATTGAGCTGAGGCAAGAGTATGAGAAAATCAAAATGAGTTATATTCAGAATGAAAAGGGCGACATGAACGACTATACGAATTATAAAGAAAGTTTTATTTTGAAGGTTCTACAGAAGAATGATTGAAAAAAGGCTAAAACCATTTACCGGTTTTAGCTTTTTTTATAATTTGCTAATACCATGGTGAAATTCATTTAATTAATTAGTATTTTAAAATAACTTTGAAACCGATTTTTGATTCATCCGTCTAAATTTGTGAAGGTAAGGGGTGGTTACGATCTATAAAAAAATTATCGATGAGTGGTATCAAGAATATAGTGAGGGGATCTACCGCTTTATTCTGATGCGAATTGGTGACCATGAACAGGCAAAGGATTTAGTCCACGACACCTTTGTAAAAGCCTTCAAAAACTTGGGGAGTTTTAAGGGCGATAGTTCAGGAAAAACGTGGCTGTACCAGATTGCTAGAAATATATCCGTTGATTATTTGAGACGGAAGAAACCATTTACTTATATGCTCGAACAGCTGCGGTTTTCGAGAATTGAAAGTAGAACACCAGAAAAAGATATCGGATTACATGAAGACATTACATATTTGTATAAGGCACTGAGCAAAATTCGTCCACAGTATAAAGAAGTTATTATTCTAAGGAAGATTAATGAGTTATCGACTAGAGAGACTGCAGAAGTTTTAGGTTGGAATGAATCACGTGTAAAAACGAGTCTTCGACGAGGATTAATCGAGTTAAAAATCCAATTAACAGAGGAGGGATATGTTCATGGGGAAAATACCTTTTGAAGAGGGAGAACTAGATACCTATTTTGAAGAAGCAAGGTCGGTTTCGCTGTCAAAAGAAGAACAGGATGTGATTTTGAAAAGCATTCAGAACAAAATTTCAAGACGTCCGTCGAAAGTGTGGAGATTTACACTTAGTATCACGAGAGTTGCTTTTATGTTCTCATTAATTATTTTAAGTGGTGCTTTTATTTATCAAAATGTCGAGAATGAAAACGTGCATAATCTATTTAATTCAAATCAGGGTTCATCTGAAAAAAGTGATTTTGGTGTAATCGAGCCGATCGGTATTCATCATCCGGATTCTATCAAAATGGAAAGGGTAAATGGAAGGCGCGAATGGTCATTTACAGCGGAGGGGTTGAAGCATGTTTTTTTACCTTTAGATGCTCATAATAAAATTGAAGAAATTGTGAAGGAACCTTATTTGTCTGTTAATAGAGTTTTGGGGAAAGGCGTGGAATTGTCCGCCGCTTATCTAACTGAAAATGACACACTTATTCAGATTTCGACTCGAATGCACACCTCTGACGGTAGCGTTAGCGTTGAAGAAAGAATAAAAGAAACTTTGAATGTCTTTCCGACTACGGGAAGGTTGATAACAATCTCTGGTCAGCAAGCAGTGATCACGCAAAACGAATATACATTGCCGCAGCTTTTTATCGTGACTTCCAAGTATAACTACAACGTGTTGGGTTCGGAAGATGTAGATTTATTAATTGAACTAGCAGAACTGATTGACTTTGATCGGGAACATTAAGGGGGGCAGTAAAATGATTGAACTTCAAAATATTTCTTTTCGATACAAAGGGATAGAGCAAGAACCCGTTCTAAAAGAAGTTGACCTCACGATAAAAGAAGGTGAATGGGTTTCGGTACTGGGACCATCTGGATCTGGAAAAACAACATTACTCAATATTATCGGGGGCTTACAACGCCCAACTGCCGGGACAATTGCATTTAAAGAAACGAATTACGAGGCTTTATCACTTGATGAAATCCAAACGTTTAGAAGACAAAGAATCGGATTCATTTTTCAACACTACAGGTTATTCAATCAGTATTCCGTTTTAGAAAATGTCATGATCCCTCAAATGCCATTTCAGCGAAAAAACGATATCGAGGACAGAGCGAAAAAGCTGTTAACCGAAGTTCAAATGGGGCATCGCCTTGCCCATTTACCGGAACAATTATCAGGCGGTGAAAAGCAAAGAACTGCGATCGCCAGAGCTCTTTTGAATGAACCGGATGTTTTATTATGCGATGAGCCGACTGGGAACCTCGATGGTGAAAACCGTGAAAAAGTGTTGGACCTCTTGAAAAAACTGAATGACGATGGGAAAACAATTATCGTCGTAACCCATGACAGTGAAGTAGCGAAATACGGGTCGCGTGAATTATATTTACGGGACGGCATCATTCAGGAGGAGGTGCAAAGATGAACAGACTACTCGTCAAAAGTATGTGGCGTCAAAAACTTCAAAATGTGTTAACGATTTTAGCTTTTACAGTCATCTTTGTCTTCCTTCCGCTCTTAATCACCTCGCTTCAAGCCATCAAATCCCAAGTTGCAACGGATGTTACCTATTATGCACGCGGCAGCTATGATTTATTAATTCGACCGGAAGGCGCTGAACATCAACTGGAAGTCGAAAAAGGGATTGTGCCTGAAAACTATATTGGTTTTGGCACTGGCGGAATTTCAATTGAACAGTGGGAAGAAATTAAAGAGCGTCCCGATATTGAAATTGCAGCACCAGTTGCCTCGCTAGGTTATTTCGCGGGAATGAAATCCAATATAGGCTATTATCCTTCCGAAAACTCGACACGCTACACGACTCAATATTTTACATCTGATGGACTGCATGAATACCCCATAACTGAAGAATATATTTGTCTTTTATTGGAATCTCCGAAAACATATAAAAGTAATTTCGGGAATAGTGATAACTTTGAAGAGCTATTCAATCATATGGATCTTTTAAATAGTTGTAATCCTAGCGCAGCTATGGCACCACTTCCGCCAACCTATCATCTATTGGTCGGCATCGATATGACTGAAGAAAGCGCCCTGACAGGTATCAATTTTGAGGGGCTCGATGAGGAAAATCCGTATAGGGGTGAGGGATATAGTACAAGTGTGATGTTCCCAGATGCTGCGCTTATCCCCGTTTTGCAATTGGAGAAAGGGGATGTCTCTTTATTTGCACGAAGTGAGGTAGAAACGCTGCCAATTACGAAAGAAAAGACGCTGGAATTTCGTAATGAAATGGGATTAGATGATGATTATGTCTATCAAACAATAGAGGGGATCCTTCACCAAAAGGGGCAACCTGTCTTTATAAACAAACTTTTCACGGATGAATATAATCAGCTGCTTTTTGAATTAATCGCATTAAAATCTGAAAGTAGCCAGACTTACCACCTCGATTTAGGCGCTCGTTTAGATCCTTATCGTCAGGAGGCAATTCTCATCGGGGAAAACGGAGAATTGGACGAATTAATTGCAGATGGGACTTATTTCAATGACTTGGATTTCACCTATTCCTCCCAGTATTATACAGTCGGTCATGTGAATTATGAACAGGATGGCGACAAGTTAGTCATCCGGAAAATTGGGGATGAGAATGGGGTTCCTTTGTACCGGGAAATCACCCGAAATGGCATTACAACAAAAGAGGCATATGATAATGATTTAAGTCCATCGCTTATCATAGATCCAATTGGGGAATTCCACTATGAAGGTCAGGAAAATCAGCTAGCATCAAGCCCGCTCGGAATCTATTCAGAATATCCAGCAACATACATAGGCGACGGGGAGGAGAATGAAATTGTATTGCGACCAACTGTTATGCCCGGTAGTTTTGTGACCGCCGCAGCGAGTGGCGTAACAAATATTAAATCTGCAGCGCTGATTAAAGGCGACAAACCGATTGACGCAATACGCGTGAAAGTTGCAGGCATCGATGGATACACGACATCCGCGGCAGAAAAAATTGACCGCATTGCCAATGAAATTCGAGATTCAGGGCTACAAGTATCCATTATAGCTGGTGCTTCTTCGCAATATTTGGAAGTGGATGTTGAGGATGTCGGCTTAGTGCGCGAATCCTGGACGACATTAGGAGCTGCGGGAACAATCATTGAACAATGGAATTTATCGAATTTAATCTTAGCGATTTCCTTTTTAGGTGTATCGCTAATTTATATGATTAACCGGGTGACGTTTTGGCAGTTGAACAAACAAGGTGAAATGACTTTGTTGTCACAGCTTGGTTGGCGGAAAAAAGATATTGCGAACTCGGCGCGTAAAGAAAGTGGTTTTCTCGTAATCATTGCATGGCTTCTCTCACTCGCCCTCTTATTTAGCTTTCGAGGGAAACTCGCAGTAACTGAAAATCTTTTCTTGATTCACATCGCAATCGGTATTGTCGCGGTTAGTCTCCTCTTGGTGTTAATTTCCAAAAAGATTTCTCGATTATTTACGGATCAGAATCAAACGACGGGCTATATAACGACGGGGATTTGGTCGAAAACATTAGTTTTAAAAAGTCTATCGTATTTCCGACGATTCCATTTACTAAGTTTCATCCAATTGCTGATGGTCAGTGCGCTGGCATCGTTTGTCTATTTATCACTAACGGAAACAGTGAGAGAAACAAATGCGACCCTTTTAGGAGAGTATATAAATGTTCAAGTAGGCGGTTGGCAAACATTATTAATTGGCAGTGTCTATTTGCTGGCGTTCGTCACACTTGTAGAAAGCCTATTGTCACTACTTCGCATTAGAAAAGATGAAATATCCACCTTTATGACACTTGGATGGAAAACTAAACATGTATTTGTTTTGTTGATTAAAGAAATAGTTGTTGTCGCGGGGATAGCCATTGGCCTCGGGGGCGTCGTCAGTCTGCTAGTTTACAGTACGCTTTATTCAATAAATCCAGACGTATGGGTTGTACTTATAATGTCGTCAATCGGATTTTTCATAGGCGCAGTAGTTGTCGCTGGGATTACGATTGTTGGGTATATTAAAAGGGAGATATAGAGTTGCCTCGGTGGAAAGTAAGGGTGTTTGTATAGGTGGAAAGTCCTGAATTGCAAGCAAACACCCTACGAGTGCAATCAAACCCCATCAAAGTGCAAGGAAACCATGTTCGAGTGCAAGGAAACCACTCCCAAGTGCAAGCAATTACCCCCCCATCAAAAAAAACCGCCTTTCCAGACGGTTTTCACTTCATTTCCTTATGCAAAAACGGACATTTCCCGATAATCGGTTCACTATCATCGCCGATAAAAAATTGCTTCCACTCATTATGCGTAGGATCTCCAAAATGGCTGATGTCTGGGTGCTTCGGCAACTGATCCCATACTTCAACGCGTTCCCGTACTTTTTCCCGTGACATAATCCCACCTTTTTCAGTTCCTTTTAAGCCTTCAAAAATCATTCGTGGTTGGAAACCGATGATCATTGAATTCCCTAAATGGCGTGTCTTTCGTTGTTTATAGGCCGGCGCATTGCCAAAAGCAAAGATGGGTTCACCGTGAAATCGGAAATCCCATAAATAATGATCTGGGTCGCGTGGACTTTCTGTTGGCCACTCTATTTCATCAACCTCATGCAAATACTGTAAAATATCCCAAAACTGCTTACGGTAATCTTCGATAGACCCTTCAACCTCAAATGGCTCAACAAAAACAAATAATCCATGCCTTTTATGTTTCGGATCATCAAAAAGGGATAAGAATGACGTCAAGATATTCGGTAAGTTAGACCAATCATTTTGTGTCACATAGCCATAGCGCAATTCCCCGCCCAATTCGCCTGCCATGCCAAAATAACAAGGAAACGATTTATCGGTCACGATGTTATGAAAGGTTTGATATTCTTGGACAAGCCAATCAGGTAAATCATCTCGTGTCTCAAAGTCTGCTCTTTCGAGTAAATCCTTTCCAGTTGTAATCATCATTATTCCTCCAATGCATCCCAATAGTTAAGTATACTTCACTGTTAATTAATTAGTACCCGTCCACGGGGAATTGAAACGGTTTCTAGTTTCTCACGTTTGGAAAACAGAAAGTAGGGAATTCCTAGGAATGGACAATTATAAAATAATCGGAGGATATCAACATGCAAACCCCCAAAGAAGCTGATCAGAACACGGCTAAAGGATGCCGAAGTGAATACGACACATTACAACGTGTCATCGTTTGCGAACCGAAGTATATGGAAATCCAAGAAGTGATCAATGAAGTTCAAGAACAATATAAAGATGAAAACATCAACAAAAATATTGCAAAAAAACAGCATAAAGCCTTTCTCAATAAACTAGAAGAACACGATGTTGAGGTCATTCGATTACCCGCATCCGAACAATTTCCAGAACAAGTATTCACCCGCGACATTGGTTTTACGCTAGGTGATGATATTTTCGTCGCTGAAATGGGCAGTGAAATTCGTGAAGGGGAAGAAGAAGAACTTGAAAGATGGCTACAGTCAACGAATACGTTGTACAACAAGCTCCGCACAAACAAAATTGAAGGCGGCGACGTCATCATCGACCGCAATACTGTGTATGTCGGAATCAGTAGTCGAACAAGTATGGATGCCGTTGGGGAACTAACAAAGAAACTTCCAAACCATGAAGTTATCCCAGTGCCGTTTAACGAAAAGTACTTACATTTAGACTGTGTATTTAACATACTTTCCCCGAAAATCGGATTGATTTTTCCCAGTGCATTGGATGAGAAAACAGTCGAGATGCTAACTGACAGGTACACACTCATCGAAGTATCGGAAGAAGAGCAATTTACACTGGGCACAAATGTCCTCTCTATCGGTGGAAAAAAAGTATTTAGTTTGCCGCAAAACCCAGAAGTGAACAAGCAAATGCGCGCCTATGGATTTAACGTCATTGAAGTGGATTTTTCCGAAATTATCAAATCAGGTGGATCATTTCGATGTTGTTCGATGCCAGTTGAAAGAGAATGAAAATAGACTGCATGCTTCCAATTGTTGGGGAAGTATGCGGTTTTTTCATTGCAAATAAAGTCTGTATTGACTTTCTAATTAGATAACATACAGGTAAACTAAAGGTAGATTGATAACTTAGGGGGATGTAAATGATTTCTTCCACTGTAAAAGCCGAATTTGAAAAGATCGTAGGCATTGAAAATGTCGAGGATAACAAAGCAACGTTACATGCCTATTCATATGATGCAACACCAGGTTTTCAAGCAATGCCGAATTGCATTGTTTGCCCGCGGAATGCAAAAGAAGTCGCTGCGGTCTTAAAAGTCTGCAATGACCATCAGATACCCGTCGTGCCAAGAGGTTCCGGAACGAATTTAAGTGGGGGAACAACACCGTTACATGGCGGCGTTGTTTTGCTATTCAAACATATGGACCAAATTCTCGAAATTGATGAAGAAAACTTAACGATGACTGTCCAACCAGGCGTCATTACATCCGAAATCATTATTGCGGCAGAAACAATTGGCCTCTTTTATCCACCAGACCCAGGCTCTATGCACATTTCCACAATAGGCGGCAATATCAGCGAAAATGCGGGTGGACTACGTGGATTGAAATACGGTGTCACAAGGGATTACGTTATGGGATTGGAAGTAGCATTGCCAAATGGAGAGCTCATCAAAACCGGTGGAAAGCTCGCAAAAGATGTTGCTGGCTATGATTTGACCAGACTATTTGTCGGGTCAGAAGGAACACTCGGTGTTGTGACAGAAGCCGTTTTAAAATTAATACCAAAACCTGAAACGAAACAAACAGCACTTGCATTATTCGATGATTTGGAAACGTCCGCGAAAGCAGTTTCTGCAATCATCGCCAATCGAATTATCCCAGCGACACTAGAGTTTTTAGACCAACAAACAGTACAAGTTGTGGAGGATTTCGCGAAAATTGGTCTGCCAACAGATGTAGGCGCTGTTTTATTGATCGAACAAGACGGTGCTGCGGAAGTGGTCGCGAGGGATATGGCCAAAATCGAAAAGATTTGTAGAGAAACTAAAGCAGTCGATGTTCGAGTGGCAAAAACAAGCGAAGAGGCGGAAGCATTAACGAGCGCGAGAAGAACGGCATTATCTGCTCTTTCAAGAGTAAAGCCCACAACCATTTTGGAAGATGCGACCGTTCCGCGTTCGAAAATCGCCGAAATGGTGCGTGCCATTGAAGAAATTGCTGAAAAGTACCAGCTGACTATTTGCACATTCGGACATGCCGGAGATGGAAATCTCCATCCTACTTGCTTAACGGATGCTCGAAATCTAGAAGAGATGGCACTGGTCGAAAAAGCATTCGAAGAAATTTTTGAAAAAGCGGTAGCGCTCGGTGGAACGATTACTGGAGAACACGGTGTGGGCGCTATGAAACTACCTTACTTGCAGTTAAAGATAGGTGAAGCAGGTGTGGATGTCCTGCGAGGCATTAAAAAATCAATTGATCCAAACAACATTATGAACCCGGGAAAAATATTCTCAATGAACGAACGAAGTCGGGTGGTGGTTGAACAATGATGAGCACAAAGGAAAAAGAGCGAATCGAACAAAGCTTTAAAGAAAAAATGGATTACGACGAACTGATGAATTGCACGCGTTGTGGATTTTGTTTACCAAGTTGCCCAACCTATATTGAATCTGGAAAAAAAGAGATAAATTCACCGCGTGGAAGAATTGCCTTGATGAAAGGTGTCGTGGATGGACTTATCGAACCTGATGAAGACGTCAAACGGTCCATCGACTCATGTTTAGGTTGCCGTGCGTGCGAGCCTGTTTGTCCATCAGGCGTAAACTTTGGACATTTACTTGAACAAGCACGGGATGCAATCTATCAAACGAATGATCAATCTTTTCCTGAAAAAGCGATGCGAAGTATTTTCTTTAATAATCTATTTCCTTATCACAATCGAATGATTGGTGCAGTCGGTTTACTTGGCTTTTACCAACGATCTGGTCTTCAGAAAGTGACGAGATCAGTCGGCATTATGAACCTTTTCCCAGAAACGATGCGCACGATGGAAAAAGTATTGCCAGCGGTTCCTAAGAAGAAGGAAATGAAACAACGACAACGTCATTTTGAACCACTACGAGAACGAAAAAAGAACGTCGCCTTTTTCTCGGGTTGTTTAATGGATACGATTTTCATGTCCACAAATGATTCAACGACAAAACTATTACAATATGCAGGCTGTGAAATCGTCGTACCCGAAACGCAGGGCTGTTGCGGCGCACTACACGGCCATAGTGGTGAGAAAGACCGAGCGAAAGAAATGGCCAAACGCAATATCGAAGCGTTTGAAACGGCTGAAGTCGACTACATCATTACAAATGCCGGCGGATGCGGTGCGTTTTTAGTAGACTACGGACATCTTTTAAAAGATGACCCTGTATGGAGCGAACGTGCACAAGCCTTTTCGGATAAAATCAAAGATATCACGGGCGTATTAGTCGAACTTGAATTCGATAAACTACCACTTCAACTGAGTGATCGAACTGTCACGTATCAAGATTCCTGTCATTTGAAAAATGGTCAAAAAACATTTGTTGAACCTCGTCAATTATTGCAATCGATCGAAGGGGTAACATATGTCGAAATGAATGATGCGGGTCGTTGTTGTGGATCTGCGGGAATCTATAATATTGTAGAGTCTGAGATGTCGATGCAAATTTTAGATTATAAAATGGCGCAAACGAAAAAGACCAACGCCAAAACAATTGTGACGACGAACCCTGGTTGTTTACTACAAATGAAGCTCGGCATAGAACGCGAAGGACTTTCTAATGAGATGGATGCTGTGCATATTGTTGATTTGTTAGTAGAAGCCTATGAAAACGGGAAAAGTAGTGTTAACGGCTATTAAACATACGAAAAGGGACAATAAACCGCTATGGTTTTGTCCCTTCTTTTTTTGTTGTAATAGGGTTTTAAGTAGCTAATTATATTTGATTCTGTTTTTCTTCACTTCTCCATTTAGAAAAGGTATAGGCTAATTGAACAAGCAAAGAAACGAGCAATGCCGAGGTAGAAATTATTTTAAAAGTCATGGGTAATTCAGAATAAGTGAACAAAAATATAATGAGAATAACACTGATTGGTATCATCCATAAATTCCTAATAAATTTTTTCCTATAACTCAACTTCCAGTAAAAAATTCCTCTATCACGACCATTTTCCATTAAAACACCACCATTTATAAAAATAAAATAATAATTAATTCAACTATACTATAGTAGTTGTAGAACGGTAATCATAACCAATTCGAAAATAACAGAACATATTATAGTCCAGGTTAATTGTATGTAAATAAAAGAACGACCTACACCACGACTTTTTAAGTTGGCAATATTTTTAGCAACTTTTAGATTAAGTGGTACAAAGTATAAGGAAAAAAGAAATCCGACAGATAGTGCAATACAAAAATGGATTATTACTAAGTTAGCCGTTAAATCTGCTATGACCCCTCCAATAATAAAAATTGGAACACCAGCCCATAGAAAAAAGGTTAAAATTAATAATAAAGATGCCATAATCAATAACATGAAGTTTCGTTTAAGCACAATCAAATAGTTTTGAAGATATATATCCATCCTGCTGCCCCTCCGTAGAAGTGTTATTGAACACTCTTCGTTACTACGACATGTAATACCTTTAATTTCCCAACAAATTCTAGCCATACGAATATTGACTGAGTTCTAACAATGTGTATAATAAGCAGTAATTGCATATCTTAAATGTTTTCTAGGGTTCCGCAACATTATATGTTGGTCTGGTCCGAGAGAAAACTCACAGTATTTGCTGTGTCACGGAAGGATAAAAGCCTGGGAGAAACTGTTTAACAGTTTACTCTTAGGCTTTTTTTGTTTTTTGGACAACAATAAAATTGGAGGTGTCTTTTAGATGAATAATGACTGGGTTAAAGTATTTATTGCTGCTTTCTTTGAAGTTTTTTGGGTGATTGGTTTAAAACATGCCTCTGATTTTTGGACTTGGGCTGGTACGGCAATTGCGATTTTTATCAGCTTCTATTTAATGATTATGGCTGGACGAAAGCTACCAGTAGGCACTGTATATGCAGTTTTTGTGGGTTTAGGTACAGCAGGAACTGTCTTTTCCGAAATTCTATTCTTTGAAGAACCATTTATGATCGAGAAAGTACTGTTGATTTTGGTTTTATTGGCAGGAGTCATTGGTTTGAAATTGGTGACAACGGACAAAGTTCAGGAAGGAGATGAATCCTAATGGCTTGGATTTCTTTAGTAGCAGCGGGGATATGTGAGATGTTTGGTGTTGCGATGATTAATAAATTGCATAAAGACCGGAACTGGCAGTCATTGGCACTCTTGATTCTTTCGTTTGGTGTAAGTTTTATATTGCTTGCCTATTCCATGAAGACACTTCCGATGGGGACAGCTTATGCAATATGGACAGGGATTGGCGCGTCTGGTGGAGCCATTTTAGGTATGGTTTTTTATGGGGAATCATCAGACTGGAAAAGACTTGTTTTTATAGGCATGGTTTTAGGGGCTGCGGTGGGTTTGAAACTTGTGTCTTAAGTAAATTTTTTTCTACTAGTAAGCAGATAATTTTCATTTAATAAAGTAAATTATCTGCTTTACTTTTGTAGGCCTGTTCTAAACAATATCGATTGCATTGCTGAACTTAACTATGTTCATCAAGTTCAATAAAATAATAATCCTTACGATAGGATACGGCCTCCATTGTTGCGATTAGATTTTCTGCATGAAAGATTTCAATTCGGTAAAAACCAGTACGGAAGTTACGTCTTATTTCTGTTGCAAGGGCGACTAACTTGTCTCCAGGCTTAGCCGATTCAATAAACTGGATTGTTGTTGATAGTCCTACTGAAGTTTTTCCGTATGCATTACAAGCTACCGAAAATGCATGGTCAGCTAAAGCATAAATAATTGCACCGTGAACAGTTCCATGCGCATTGACCATATGGTCCTGCACTTCTAGTATTGTTTCTGCAAAACCAACTTCAAATTTTGTTAGTTGAATACCCAAAGACTGCGCATATGGATCGTTTTTTACTTGATTGTAAATTTGTTCGTAGTGTTTCTCATGGATTTGAACCTCATCAATTTTCTTCTTCATATCTATCTGCCCCTTAGTATATATAAATTCCTTGAAAAACCATTTGAACCAAAATAATATAAACAACAGTTGGGAGAATCGAAAACAATATAGAAGTTTAATGAACGAATGGAAGTAACTGTGTAAATCGATTAGGGTGGTAGCAATGGATTTCAGATTCGCTTATGGCTCGGCCTCCTTGTTAGTAGCGGTCTAGTTCCTCATCCGAAGCGCCCAAACCAATCATGAAATCAGCTGTACATATAATTGATATGTGCATGAGCAGTTCACCAAACTCGATAAAATCACTGCGTAAAGGGTTAGAAAATCGCATTAAATATCTTTTGATAAATGAAGGGCAAAATCGAAAATACTAGTAAGCCGATTAAGATTGAAGAAGTTACTAAAAGTCTACATTTTCGAAGCGATATTTCCTTTCTTTTATAGGCGATGCTAAATACTTTAATCTACGAATAAACGGTCATAAATATTATTAGTGCTGAGAAGACACTAAGCAAAATTAACTCCATTTGAAACTCCTTTCATTGATTAATAATTCTATAGTAATAATTAAAATTGCACACTAAACCCTTTGAATTTATGAATTCCAGTTCCGAATCTTATCTCATCTTTTTCTTTAAGCTCTTCAACTGCATATTTCACTTCTTGTAAAAGTTTTGCATCAAGACCTATTGTATTATGTCCACCATAAATCTTCGTTATATTGGGAATGTCGGCTATTTTCTTTAATGATTGCACTAGATCCACAGGATTGGTTGTTGGAAAAAAAGCATACACTGGAGTTTTATCATAAAGCAAATCACCCGTAAATAAATAACTTCGACTATTATCTAAAATTGAAATATGCCCTGGAGAATGTCCTGGAGTATGGTAGATAGTCAATTTTCTATTGCCAATCTCTATTTCATCGCCATCATTTAACAAACCTTTAGGGTTCCCTTGAAAAGGTTTATAAGTTTCCGGATCGAACGTTTCTGGCGTGGGTATTGTAATATCACGACTTACATCTTTTCTGATTTGTTCGATTGGAAGTTTCTTAATCCCATTGACTAGCCAGTCTTCTTCATGCTTATGTACATAAATATTCTTAAATTCACCGTGACTTCCAATATGGTCCCAATGGACGTGTGTTGTTAGAACGATAATCGGTAAATTTGTTAGCTGGTCTGTAATCCTCTTTATGTTGTCAATTCCAAGACCCGTATCTATTAATGCAGCTTTCTCCTCGCCAATTAATAAATAAGAGTGAACCTTTTCCCAATGTCCATACTCACTAATAGCGAAAGTTGTATGATCTATTTTATTTACTGTAAACCACGAGTCTTTAATTTCAACCATTTATTAAATTCCCCTTTCTAAACGCTCGTATTAGAATTATTACTTCTTCTTTAAAACAAACGATTCTCTAATAAAAGCCCCGATAGCTGCAGACAGCAAGATTATAGTTATTAAGTTTATAACTCTCAAAAATGTATGGGGTGTGAATAACAATAACGCTTTGATAAATAATAAATAAGCCGTAAATATTGGACATTATTATTAAAAACTTAGGCGTTGCTTTTCGGCGTTTCTTCATTATTATCACCTCTTGCGCCAATCTATTAGTAGAATTCAACGTATGTGAAACATAATCCTTCTTAATTCCATAAACTTCGAAATATTGCGATTGAGCGGTTTCATACACTTGTGAAAGTCTTCTCGTGAAAGTTATCTGCGCAATCCCTTGTAAGCCGCTCAATTAATGAATCGCTTCCGCCACCGCCTACTATAACGGGAACAAGGTCTACGCTTTTTTTCATTTTATCAATTGTCTCTTCAATCATTTCTGCGTACACTTTTTCAAGTAACATATTATTTAAATGGGCGATCAGACCTGGATTTCTATTCCTAGTTTCCCAGAGTGCAATTGTGACGTTCACTTTCCGTGTATCTCCGCAAAAAAAAGTTTTCATGAAGTTTCTTT
Organism: Sporosarcina sp. Y1009; assembly: GCF_057669865.1. Lineage (NCBI taxonomy): Bacteria > Bacillati > Bacillota > Bacilli > Caryophanales > Caryophanaceae > Sporosarcina > Sporosarcina sp. Y1009. Next base: position 143,906 of record NZ_JBYHFO010000005.1, read on the forward strand.
CCGACGATTTCAGGCCTAACTTGAACGACAGTTTAAAATTCAAACAATGTTCAAAAAGTACTTGCAATTCAATTTACTAGTTGGTAAGGTAATATAAAGATGTGAATTAACAGATAACTGAACGACATTCAAAAGGGGTGTGCGTAATGAAAGCGTCATTTTTAACAGAGGAACATGATATGTTTCGGGAAGCACTTTGGAAAATGCTTGATAAAGAGGCCTATCCTTATTATGAGATGTGGGAGAAGGAACGGGAAATCCCACGTGACTTTTGGTTGAAGCTTGGCGAGAGTGGTTTTTTATTGCCTTGGGTGGATGAAAAATATGGTGGACTAGGGCTTGATTTTTCTTACTCTATGATTCTAACAGAAGAATTGGAGCGAGTAGGGGTAGGTTTGGCTAGCGGAGTCTCTCTACACTCAGATATTGTAAGCCCTTACATAGCTACTTTTGGGTCGGAGGAACAAAAACAGAAGTACCTGCCTAAGAGCATGACGGGGGAATTCATTTCTGCGATAGCGATGACTGAGCCGGGTGCTGGATCTGATTTAGCGGGAATTCGTGCCACTGCACGAAAAGAGGAGAACCACTATGTATTAAATGGAGAAAAAACGTTTATTACAAATGGAGAAAAAGCGGATTATGTTGTTGTCGTTTGTAAAACAGACCCGAAAGCGGAGCCGGCCCATCGTGGAATTTCATTATTAATTGTCGAAAACGGGATGCAGGGATTTAAAAGAGGCAAGAGGCTTGAAAAAATGGGTATGCATTCCGGAGATACAGCCGAATTGATTTTTGAAGATGTTAAAGTCCCTTTAGAAAATCTCCTCGGAGAAGAAGGAAAAGGTTTTTATTACCTGATGGAAAAACTTCAGCAAGAGCGCTTAGTCGTAGCGATACAAGTACAAGTCGAGGCGGAAGAGATGCTGAAACTAACGATTGATTATGTAAAAGAAAGGAAAGCATTCGGTAGCCGCATCGCGGATTTCCAAAATACCCAATTTAAAATCGCTGAAATGGCGACAGAAATAGATCTAGGCCGAAACTATATCAATACACTGACAGAAAAACACCTTCATGGGAGAGATATCGTGAAGGAGGTCTCGATGGCAAAATGGTGGATTAGTGAGATGGCCAAACGCGTAGCAGCCGAATGTTTACAACTGCACGGTGGTTACGGGTACATCGAGGAATATGAAATCGCCCGAAGGTATCGTGATATTCCAGTTACATCGATTTACGCCGGAACGACCGAGATTATGAAGAGCATTATCGCGAAGAAAATTCTTGCGTAGAGGTGAAAAAATGAAGCTTTCTGAGAAACGAACCTTGAAAAAGAAGGAACAAATATTATTGACAGCAATTACTATTGTAAACCAAAGAGGATATGAGGGAGCGACGATGGAAGAAATCGCTGCGGAGCTGCTGATGACAAAGGGTTCTTTATATTACTACTTTGAAAACAAAGGTGATTTGATGTATCAATGCCATAACCTTGTTCTCTCTCAAGCAATAAAAGAACACGAATTCAATTTACGGGAACCAGGCACAGCAGAAGAAATTCTTCGGAAAATGATTGACACTCATATCGAATATGCGATTGAAGAAAAAGAAACGTTCAACTTAATGTTTGAACCTAGACACTTTTTTAATGTAGAACAATTGGATTCAGTTTCTAAACTACGCAAATATTATGCGAGGTTATTTGATCAAGCTATCGAAAAAGGAGTGGCTACAGAAGAGTTTTCCATGAATGAACCAATAATTGTAAGAATGATGATTCTAGGTGCCATGAATTGGATTCAACAATGGTACCGTCCAAATGGAAGAATGAAAAAGGAAGAGCTAAAACAAAGCTTTTGGGAAAATATTATAAAACTATTGAAGTAAAGGAGATTTTTGATATGTTTATGCCTGAGATTTTAGCTGGTTATGCAGAAAGTCAACCGAATAAAATTTTTACTTCTTATAACGGACGCGAATGGACGTACGGTGAGTTTTATGAAAAAGCAAAAAGAGTGGCAGCTTATTTTCAATCCAAAGATTACAAAAAAGAGGATATTATCGCGCTTTACTGTTTGAACTCTGATATATTCCTAGTTTGTTATTACGGTATTCAATTGGGTGGATTCTCTGTTATGCCAATCAATACAAAATTGGCTTCACCCGAAGTGGAATACATTTTTAAACATTCTGAAGCGAAAACACTAATTTATGATGTACGCATCGAAAATGTTATTAGCAAGACAAAGCATGTCTTTCACGAAGAACTTGAAATTGGGGGAAAGGATACCCTTGGACAGATTCTGGAAAACGATTTACTAGACTTTTCACCGATACAGCATGACGGAAATGACACGTCAGTTGTCATGTATACTTCTGGAACAACAGGCAAGCCGAAAGGCGTTATGTTAACGCATAACAATATTCTTGCCGCAGGTGAAATTTGGTCAGAAGCAATGGAAGTAACAGATGATGATAGAATGCTTGTCTCGACACCCTTATTCCACTGTGCGGCGAGTCATTGCTTCGTTGTACCGGTGACGTACAAAGGTGGAACAATCATTATTGAGGAAACATTTTCGACAAGTAAAACGCTTAAGCTTTTGAAGGATGCAAAACCGACCATGTTTTTTGGGGTTCCGGCAATGTATACAATTATTTTGAACCTACCTGATATTAAAAGTATTGAACTTTCAACATTACGTTTATTCGCTTATGGGGCGGCACCTATGCCTTATGAAATTTTGAAGAAGTTAAAAGAGACATTCCCGAGTGTGAAGGTTCAAAATTTATATGGTCAAACGGAAAATGCACCTGCAGCATCTTCTTTAAAAGACCATCTTGCGCTTGAGAAAATCGGATCTGTCGGTGAACCACTTCCGCAAACAGAAATTCGAGTAGTAGACGAGCTAGGGAAATCGCTTCCAGCCGGTCAAGTGGGCGAAATCGTTGTGAAAGGGCCCCAAGTGATGAAAGGTTATTTGAAAAATGAAGAAGAAACAAAGCGTGCAATAAAAAATGGTTGGCTATATTCCGGAGACTTAGGAAGATTTGATGAGGATGGGCTCCTATACATTGTCGACCGTAAAAAAGATATGATCATACGAAGCGGCGAAAATGTTTACCCAGTCGAAGTAGAAGAAGTGCTTTATCAAATAGATGAATTACTGGAGGCAGCGGTTATTGGGGTACCCCATGAAGTTTACGGTGAAGTACCGAGGGCGTTCGCTGTATTAAAAGAGGGACAATCAATTACTGAAGAACAAATCCTTGAATATTGTAAAACACAGTTAGCGGAATATAAGGTACCAATGAAAGTTGAATTTATGAATGAATTACCACGAAATGCTTCAGGGAAGGTATTGAAACAAACTCTTGGAACGGCAAAGGTGACTATATGAGTCAGGTCAATTATGAAGTACGGGAAGGTATTGGTTATATTACGTTAAATCGTCCTGAAAAACTGAATACACTGTCACGCGAACTCATCGCTGGGTTTCATGAAGCACTTGATTGGGCTGAATCGAATGATCAAGTAAAGGCGGTTATTCTTTCAGGTGAAGGGAAGGCATTTAGCGCAGGTGGAGATCTTGCAATGATGCAAGCTTTTGAAGATGTAAATGAAATTTACACATGGATGAATGAAGTGACGACATTAACGAAAAAAATCCGAAAATCGCCTAAGCATATCGTGGCGGCAGTTCACGGGTATGCGGCGGGTGCAGGCTTTAGCATAGCATTGGCTGCAGACTATATTGTAGCGGATATGGATGCAAAGTTCGTCCTAAGTTTCTCGAAAGTTGGACTCGTACCAGACATGGGGCTTTATCAGCTTCTGCTTGAACGAGTACCTATTAATATTGTGAAGGAATGGATTAGCTTTGCACCGACTTTAACCGCTCAGGATTTGTTGGCTAGAGGTGTTATTAACAAAGTTGGTAGTGGTTCTGTTGTAGAACTAGCTACAGAATTCATACGACCGTTAACAGAAGGAAGTCCCTTAAGTTTAAAGTATTCAAAACGAATAATTAATTATTTGAATAATACTGCTTTGGATGAAAGTATCTCACAGGAAAATGTACATCAAACAATGTTGCTGAAATCATTAGACCACCAAGAGGGCGTCAAAGCATTTTATGAAAAACGTAGGCCAGAATTCACAGGAAAATAATAAACTAAAAGGGGATTTCATTCATGAAAAAAATGAGATGGTTATTACTTTTATTGGCTACTTTACTGGTGTTAGGTGCTTGTGGTGATGCAAATACAGGAACAGCAGCAGGTTCAAATGATACGAAAAAGCTTAGGGCTTCTTCGGGAGTACCAGATAAACATTTTTGGCACCGTGGTTTTTTTGAACCTTTAACTAAAAATATAGCGGAAGAATCGGATGAAGAAGTGGCATTTGAATTATTCACATCAGGAGAACTAGTCGAATTGGGAAATGAATATGATGCATTGGTGTCCGGTTCGATTGATATTGCTTTAACGTTAATGGCACCGTATGATCCACAACGTTTCCCATACACTGAAGTTGTGATGTTGCCATTACTTGACTCCGATGCAACAGTCGCTGCCAAAGCAATGGCAAGCATGATGAAAAGTGATCGTATAATAAAAGACGGTAAAACGTATTATGATTTGGAATTTGGTGATAAAGGGTTAGTTGCATTTGCAACTCCACCAACTGAGCCATATGTCATTTCAACAACAAAAGCAAAATTTGAAACTGTAAATGATTTCAATGAAGCTATCCGAGTACGCACAGCTTCACGTGTACATGAGATTTTGGCGAAAGAATTGGGCATTACAGGACAATCAATGCCTATTTCAGATGCCTATGATGCGTTAAGCCGGAATGCCCTGGATGGCATCATCTATAATGCACCCGATTGGATTGCATATGGATTAGATGAACTTATTAAAAATTCGATTACGGGAGTAAACTTAGGTCATTTCGTCGGACACACTGCGATGACTCAAAAAACATGGGATTCACTGTCCCCAAAAGTACAAAGTCTATTTGAAGAAAATGCATACGAGCTTATTCATTCAGGCGCGGCTTTAACGGCAAGTGAGTCTGAAGAGAACTTTGCTAGCAATAAAGAAAAGGGCGGAGAGGTAACGCATTTTAATGATCTAACCCCTGATGTACAAGCCCATCTTGAAAACGTTCTTGTTGCTTCATGGATTGATTGGATTGAAGATTTAGAAGGTGGAGGCCTTGAAGGAAAAGAAATGGCGCTTCTTTGGAGAGATATGTTAGTGGAAGCTGGCGGTGTGTTACCACAAGAAATAATAGATTTGAAGTAAACAATACAAAATAGGGGCCTTAGTGCTCCTTTTTTGAAAAGTACGGGGGGCCAATTATGGAAAACATTATTATTATTGTGGCGCTAATTCTTTTTCTCTACTTTCTAATCGTAGGTCAGTATATTAGTTCCTTAATGTTTGCGATAGGAATGCTAGGAATTTATCTTCTTGGTGGCATGGATTTATTGAATGGATTTCTACAAAGCGATCCATTTACGCGCACAGCAAGCTATTCATTAACAACCATTCCACTATATATATTAATGGCTCAGTTCATTATGCAGGCAGGTATTGTACGGGATTTATACAGTCTAATGTACACCCTGTCAAAGGGACGCCCGGGACCACTTGGCATAATGACAATATTATTAGGGGGGCTGCTAGGTGGGGTTTCCGGTTCTGGAACAGCGACATCGGCGGCTTTGGGTCAAATTGCGGTTCCAGAATTACAAAGAAGAGGCTATCCAGATCATCTTGCAGGAACGATTGCGGCAGCCGCGGGGTCACTTTCTGCTATTATACCACCCAGTGTAATACTGATTTTGTATGGGGTTATCGCTCAAGTTTCAATCGGAAAATTATTTACTGCGGCATTAATTCCAGGAATACTATTAATGCTTAGTTTTTCGTTGGTGGCAATCGTGTATTTAAGGATGAATCGTGATCAATTGAATGCTTCTTCCAAGGATTATGTAAGCGAAAACGTTCCCGTATCTCGTTACATCATCGTGACAATTATGGGCGCGACAATTATGATTGCAATTTTCGGTGGAATTTACGGGGGGATTTTCTCGCCAACTGAAGCAGGTGCAATTGGAGCTTTCCTGGCGTTAATCATGGCTTTATTATTGAAAAAGGTGAATTTAAGTTTTTTCAAGAAGTCAATGATTGAAACAACAAAAATCACAGTTATGGCTATGTTTATTGTAATGGGGGCATCACTTTTTGGGCGCTTTATTTCCCTGTCATTAGTACCGCGAAAAATCATCGATTTACTTGGTCCGTTATTAGATACACCAACTTTGGTAATTATAATTATCATGGTGTTTTATTTCTTCCTATTTATGTTTATCGAAGGTGTGGCAGTCATTTTGATGACTGTGCCAATAATCACACCGATATTAGATACAATCAATGCCGATCCACTTTGGTTCGGAATTATGCTTACGGTCGTTTGTACGGTTGGTATGATTACGCCACCAGTTGGGATGAGTGTCTACGTAGTCGGTAGTGTAACGGGTATCCCGATAGAGCGTTTATTTAAAACGTCGACAGTGTTTGCGATTGCAGCTTCAATCATTGTCATAGGATTATTAATAATTTTCCCTGAGCTCGTCACTTGGTTGCCGAATCAGATGAAATAATGGGGGATGACAATATGCAAGTTCTTGAAAAGATAAGCCGAATAGTGAGAGAAAGTGGAAAATACATCAGTGGTTTTTCAATATTAGGCATGATGCTAGTTATCGTAATAGATGTTTTTATGCGAAACGTTTTCGGAAAACCAATTGCAGGAACTTATGAGATTGTCCAATATTTTCTTATGCCATTGGCAGTATTTCCCGCTTTAGGTTATGCCTATTGGTCAGGTATATTACCAAGGTTATCCGAGCTTATTTCAAAAGCACCAGATTGGTTTGAGAAATTTAATAGAATCCTAATTTTACTTATAGACACGGTTGTTTTTGCTTTATTAACGTATTATGGTTATTTATTTGCGATGTCAGGAATGAAAGATCAAATGGCAATTCCGGTTGGCGGGAGCTTAGTAACGATATGGCCAGTCTATTTCCTAGTACCCATCGGTTTTTTATTTGTTTTGCTAGAGGTTATTTTACGTTTTGGTAGTAAGCCTGAAGAAGCTGAAGAAGGAGGGGAAGTCGGGCTATGACTAATGTATATATCGTTGAAGGTGCTCGGACTGCATTTACCGAGTTTGGTGGATCTTTTGCGAAGGTGGATGCGACAACACTGGGGACCGCGACTGCAATTGAAGCGATGTTACGTTCGAATGTGAAACCCGAACAAGTGGATCATGTGATTTATGGAAATGTCATTCATACAGGAAAGAACGCTTCCTATATCGCGCGACATATTGGGTTAAATGCAGGGGTTCCACAGGAGGTCCCGGCTTTAACATTGAATCGACTATGTGGATCCGGTATGCAAAGTATTGTTTCGGGGGCACAACATATTTTAGTAGGCGATGCGGATATTGTCTTAGCGGGCGGTGCTGAGAACATGTCACAATCCCCATATTCAAATTTCGAACAGAGATTTGGCGGATCTAAGATGGGGAACCTGCAATTTGAAGATATGTTACAGGCGACGTTAACCGATCAATATACGGGAAGTGGCATGGGGATGACAGCCGAGAAGTTATCGGAACAATACGCTATTTCAAGGGAGGAACAAGATGCATTTGCCGTTGAATCGAATCTCCGTGCGACAAAGGCGGTGGAAGATGGCGTATTTGCTGAAGAAATCGTGCCAATAGAAGTGAAGTATCGGAAAAAATCAGTAATTGTCGACAAAGACGAGCATATTAAACCGGATGTAACTGAAGAAAGAATGGCTGGGCTACGTCCCGCATTTAAAAAAGATGGAACAGTTACGGCAGCAAATGCCTCCGGGATTAACGACGGGGCTGCGTCAGTAATCGTAGCTAGTGAAAAGGCTGTCAATGAACACGGGTTAAAACCAATCGCACGAATCGTTTCGTGGGGAGTTGCTGGTGTTGATCCAACAATAATGGGAATCGGCCCCGTCCCAGCGATTAGGCAGGCATTGGAGCGGGCGAATTTAACTGTTGAAGATATTGATGTTTTTGAAATCAATGAAGCGTTTGCTGCCCAGTATTTGGCTGTAGAAAAAGAGTTAGGTTTAGATCGTTCTAAAACGAACGTAAACGGTGGGGCAATCGCACTAGGCCACCCAGTTGGAGCGAGTGGAACAAGAATATTATTGTCAGCCGCTTACGAATTAAAACGTCGTCATGCAAAGTATGCAGTGGCGAGTTTATGTATTGGCGGCGGACAAGGGATTGCGGTGGTGATCGAACATGCTTAAGCTTCCAGTAATTGTATCTCCAATGTTTTTAGTCTCTACACCAAAGATGACGATTGAGGCAGGCAAAGCTGGTGTAATTGGTTCTTTTCCACTATTGAATGCACGCCCGATTGAAAAGTGTGCACAATGGCTTCAGGAAGTGAAGGATGGGCTTGGGGATATTCCTTGGGCAGTCAACTTCATCTGTCATAAGAAAACCAATAAACGTTATGATGACGATCTTGAGTTAATCAGGAAATATGAACCACCGATTGTCATTACCTCCCTTGGTAATCCAAGCGATGTAAATGCGGTTGTTCATGGATATGGCGGCCTTGTCTATTCAGATGTAGCGAATATAAAACATGCGAAAAAAGCTGCACAATCTGGTGTAGATGGACTCGTTTTAGTTTGTGCCGGAGCGGGTGGACACGGTGGAACATTAAATCCATTCGCCTTTATTGCAGCAGTAAAAAAGTTTTATGAAGGAACGATTATTTTATCAGGAACCATTTCAACAGGGGCAGATGTTGCTTCTGCCCGATTAATGGGAGCGGATTATGCCTATATGGGTACTCGTTTTTTGGCAGCTGAAGAAAGCAGTGCACAAGAAGGGTTCAAACAAATGGTTATCGATTCAACGATCGAAGATATCCTGTACACAGATTCATTCAGTGGGGTTCACGCGAATTATCTCATTCCAAGTATTATAAAAGAAGGTATCGATCCAACTGCATTGAAGCCAAGAGATGAAGTGGATTTGTCTCATTTGGTTAATGTTAAAGCTTGGCGCGATATTTGGTCTGCAGGTCAAGGCGTTACAAATGTAACAAAACGTGAAACGACAAAAGAAATTGTTGAAACACTAATTAAAGAGTACAAGGAAGGAGTGGCGAACCTTGTATGAAACGATTAAAACAAATTTACAAGATGGCATTTTGACGTTGACGCTGAATCGCCCGGAAGCATTGAATGCCTATACCCATAAAATGAATGAAGAATTGCTTCACTTTTATAAAGAAGTAAACAAAAATGACGATGTACGGGTCATCGTAGTTACTGGAAGTGGACGAGCCTTTTGCGCTGGCATGGATTTAAACGAAGGGTTTGCAACCGACGAAACTCAGGAGGATTATCGTGATCTTGGCGGACAGGTGAGTATGCAGATGTATGAAGTGAATAAGCCTATAATTGCTGCGATTAACGGTGCTGCGGTTGGAATAGGGATTACGATGACTTTGCCAATGGACATTCGGATTGTGAAAAAAGGCGTGAAAATCGGATTTGTATTTGGTCGTCGCGGAATTGGTCCTGAAACAGCTGCAGGATGGTTCTTACCAAGGGTTGTCGGAATTGGAAAGGCGCTTGAGTGGACGTTGACGGGGCGATACATACCGACGAATGAAGCACTGGCAACGGGTCTTGTTCAATATGAGGAAGAAGATCCACTTGCGAAGGCATATGAAATTGCGCGTGAAATTGTGGAAAATACAGCAGCGACGTCTAACAGCTTTACAAGACAATTATTATGGAAGATGCTTGGCGAAAATCATCCTTATGAATCACATTTAGTTGAATCAAAATTCCTTCATTGGGCAAGTCGGAATGCAGATATAAATGAAGGAATTCAATCTTTTATAGAAAAGCGACCAGCAAATTTTCCGATGAAAGCATCAGAATTACCAAGTTTCTTTAGGAGTGATGGTGAATGAAGAAAATCGCAGTAGTTGGCGCGGGTACAATGGGAAATGGTATTTCTCAGGTAGCAGCTGAAGCAGGGTTTGAAGTGTTGTTGTATGATAAAAACCCTGCAGGTCTTGAACAGGGACTGAAACGAATTGAAAAGACCTTAAAGCGTAATGTAGAAAAGGGAAAGAATGATCAAGCCGCAGCGGATCAAATTAGAGAACGAATTAAACCAACAAGTTCGATAGAAAACCTCAAAGATGTAGACATTGTTATAGAAGCAATAGTGGAGCAAATTGAGCCGAAAAAAGAGCTATTTGCAGAACTTGATCAAATTTGCAAACCCTCCACTATTTTCGTTTCAAATACATCAGGATTAAGCATCACGGAAATGGCTAGTGCGGTGAAGCGAAGTGGACAGGTGATTGGCATACATTTCTTCAATCCTGTTCCGGTTATGCAATTGGTTGAAATCATTCGTGGTGAACAAACGAATGACCTAACCTTTGAAACTGCTCATCAACTGGCAGAAAAATTTAACAAAGTGGCGATATCCGTGAAAGAAGCCCCATTATTTGCTGTGAATCGAATTTTAACTCCAATGATTAATGAGGCGATATTTGTTTTGTCGGAGGGAATTGCATCAGCAGAGGATATTGATAAAGGCATGGTGCTAGGAGCAAATCATCCTATTGGTCCGCTTGCACTTGCTGATCTTATTGGACTCGATACGATGCTTTTTGTTGCGGAAACCCTCTATTACGAAACGAATGATTCCAAATATCGTCCAGCGCCTTTACTTAGGAAATATGTAAGAGCCGGTCGTCTTGGAAGGAAATCAGGAGAAGGTTTTTTTAAATACTAATTTTTTCTGTTAAAGAGAAGATAATATACGTGGGAAACACTTACTTTAAACAGGTAGCAATAGTATATTGTAGGATTTTTCCACTAACCTCACTTCTCTTAATGGCGTGCAACGCAAGCAATTTCATAAGTGGTCGAACTACTTTTATTGACGATGGCTGGATGACGCAATAGTGTGGTGAAAAGATTTCCTTACAATAAATTAACGCTTATTGTCCGTAACTATTGATGTGGAACGGAAAAGTTAATAAAAGTGAAGTCAACCAAAGATGAATTGGTTGGCTTCTTTGATTCTTGGGAATATTTTTGTGGATTGTCCTTATTTGCGATTTCGAAGTTATTCGGTCTAATCACTTCAGTGACACCTTTTAATTCAACAGGGAACAGTATGCTTCCAACTCAATTGCAATTCCCCAATTAGCTTGCTAGAATTATAGTAAGATAGAATCTTCAGAAAAAACCGTCAAAGGGGAGTGGGAGATTGGATATTAAAGATAAAGTTGCCGTGGTTACTGGGGGAGCTTCGGGTTTAGGTCTTGGAACCGTAAGAAGTTTGGTGGGAAAAGGGGCTAAAGTGGTCATCTTTGATTTGAATGAAGCCAAAGCAATCGAAGTGTGCGAAGAATTAGGGGCAGATGTCGCGTACGCAAATGTAGATGTCACGTACGCAAATGTAGATGTCACAAGTGAAACATCAGTCGAAGCTGGCATAAAATTAGCGGTTGATACTTTTGGGTCCGTTCATATATGCGTCAACTGTGCAGGCATCGCGCCTCCGCAAAAAACAATCGGTCGAGCGGGTGTGATGCCGTTGGAAAACTTTAGAAAAGTCATCGAGGTGAACTTAATCGGTACGTTTAATACATTACGGTTAGCCGCGGAAGCAATGGCAAAAAACGAACCACAAACAGAAGACGGGGAACGAGGCGTCATTATAAACACCGCATCTGTTGCGGCTTTCGACGGCCAAATGGGGCAAGCCGCATACGGAGCTAGTAAAGCGGGTGTCGCGGGTATGACGTTACCGATTGCACGAGATCTTTCCTCCTACGGCATCCGTATGAATACAATTGCACCGGGTCTCTTCAGAACGCCTATGGCAGAAGGATTGCCGGAAAAGGCTATTGCAAGACTTGAAGGAATGGTCGAGTTTCCAAAACGTCTTGGAACGCCAGATGAATATGCATCTACGGTATTATTCTTAATAGAAAACGGCTATGTAAACGGGGAAGTGATTCGTTTGGACGGCGGCATTCGCATGCAACCGAGGTAATTGATTGATCAATAAAAAGGGGTGGAACACAAATGACTGAAGTTGTCATCATAGATGGGGTTCGCACAGCAATTGGAAGAAGAAAAGGCATGTTCGCTGGGTACAGACCAGACGAACTGGCAGCGGTCGTGCTCGATGAACTTGTAACGCGTGCGGGAATTGAAAAAGGAGACGTGGAAGATGTCATTTTAGGCTGCGTGACACAAACGGGTGAACAAGGCGGGAACGTTGCAAGAACTGCGGCACTTATAGCGGGCTTCCCGATTCATGTCCCCGGTGTCACGATTGACCGTCAATGCGGATCCAGCCAACAAGCTGTTCACTTTGCCTCTCAAGCTATCGCGTCAGGAGATATGGATATTGTCATTGCAGGCGGCGTGGAAAACATGACGCGCGTGCCGATGTTGGCAACGATAAAAGATACAAAACCAAGTCCAAAACTAACGGAAAAATACGAGATTATCAATCAAGGTCTGTCTTCTGAACGCATGGTGGAAAAATGGGGATTTACACGGGAGGACTTGGACCAGTATTCGGCGAACAGCCACACAAAAGCATTTCAGGCAATAAAAAACGGACATTTTGAAAAAGAAATTATGCCAGTTGAAGTTGAACAAGAAGACGGAAGCATTAAAACAGTTTCAGTCGATGAGGGTCCACGAGAAGGCTCAACAGTTGAAGTTCTAGGCGGATTAAACCCGGTCTTCGACAAAAACGGCGTCATCACTGCAGGAAATGCGAGTCAAATGAGCGACGGAGCATCCGCGGTCCTACTCATGTCACGCGAAAAGGCTGACGAACTTGGTTTATTGCCAAAAGCCCGAATCGTGGCAAGAAGTGTTGTTGGTTCTGATCCGACACTTATGCTTACTGGCCCAATTGAAGCAACCCGAAAAGTGCTGGAAAAAGCAGGGATGACCATAGAAGACATGGATACCTACGAAGTGAACGAGGCATTTGCCCAAGTTCCGCTAGCCTGGTTGAATGATATCGGCGCTGATCCTAACAAGCTCAATCCAGACGGTGGAGCCATCGCACTTGGACATCCACTCGGCGCAACCGGCACGAAACTCTTAGTGACGCTCATGAACAGATTAGAACGCACAGGTGGCCGCTACGGGCTACTCGCTATCTGTGAAGGGATGGGAATGGCGAACGCGACGATAATTGAGCGGATTTAGTTGGAGTGGAGTGAACTGCAATCGGTATTTTGTCATGGAAATATAAATAAGGAAGATATAAGGAAATAAAATCAGGATTAAGGACACGTTAAGGACACGTTAAGGACACGTTAAGGACACCAATTTCAGTAGAAAATATAGAAACTTACCCTTCTCTTGCAATAATTTAATAAACACTCTTAGATTATGTTTGACGAGGAGAGAAGGAATTATGAATTGGAAGATACTAACCACTATTTTTCTGTCACTCATCCTTTGCAGCAGTACAAGAATCCAATTAAGAAAAGCATCCTCTCTCGCAGGACTTTATGCGCGGGAAGGATGCTTTTCTCGTTTTCTTAAGTTTGGTTTTGTAGTAAAGAAAGAACCTCGCGCAATCTTTTTCTGAGAAGTTGCGGCGTTGTATTGTTCTGACGCATTCTGACGAAAATATTATTCGCAATTAACGAAACAACAATAAACACAGTTCCAATATAGTCATAAGCTGTCAATTGATTGCCTTGGACAAATGAAATAACCAGAGTTGTCACAGGAACAAAGTTAATGAACAACAACGCGTTTAAAGGTGATAGGATACCTACACCAATATTCCAACCCAGTAACGCAATAAGTCCCGGGAAAATAATCATAAAGGTTAAATGAGGACTAACGATTTGAATCGTCGCCATCGTAGGTACTGTCACATAGCCCGAAAACGTCACAAGAATCGTAACAACAGTCGCTGTCGCTGTACCAAGTAAACAGCTTAATGTTGAATAGCGAAGCGCGGACCAACCCTTTTCGCTAAACTTACTACCGCCCATCGTATAGACAACCCAACCAACGACCGCGATGAAGATGAATAGTGACGGCACGATATCGCTTGTTGCTGTTAAGAACGCTCCGAAATCACCTTTTGAGATGACGAGCGAAACCCCGATAAATGCAGTAAAGACAAAGAATAACGTAATACCATGCGGTCGATTTCTAGTTAACAACCAGACAATCACAATTGAGATCATCGGCATCAAAGACTCCATAATCGACGCCACCATCACGCCTGGTTCACCTAGTAAATCCTGACCCCAGAAAATGAGTAAATTATAAACAGCAAAAGCCATTGTACCAAAAAACCATAACGACAAGCCTTTACCTTCCAGTCGAAAAGCTTGTTTCCCTTCGCGCCAGAAAAGCATGACAACTAATAGTACGGTGACCGCTATGTAACGAAAAATCGTGAAATAAAATGGATCAATATAATTGAACGCATGATTCGCAACGGGAAACATCGCGCCCCAGGAAACGCTCGCTATAAAGCACAAGAAAGCGCCCCACAATACTTTATTTTTCAATTAAATCAAAGTCTCCTTCATCTCTATCTCTGTATTCATTAGACACCAAAATAGACATCATGTAAAACGAACAATAATGATGATGGCTATCACTATTTGTGATACCATGAATAAAAGGAGAGTTGAAAACATGGAGTTTAAAGACCTGGAAATATTTCAAATGGTTGCAGAAAAAGGAACAATTTCAGCCGCAGCAAGAGAGTTAAGTTATGTTCAATCCAACGTATCCGCAAGAATTCAAAAGCTCGAAGTTGAGCTGAACACCCCGTTGTTTAACCGTCACAACCGCGGGATGACCTTAACACCCGAAGGCAAAAAACTAATGGTCTATAGCGAAAAAATATTATCTTTAACGAATGAAATGAGAAAAGTCATCCAAAGCAAAGACGAACCAGCTGGAAAACTCGAAATCGGTACAGTGGAAACCGTCATCCAATTACCGCATATCCTCTCGGCTTACAGTAAAAAATATAAAGACGTAGACCTATCCCTCATCTCAGGTGTCACTGACAAACTACAAGCAGACGTATTAAACCATAAGCTAGACGGCGCTTTTGTGACGGAGACAGCCTTACATCCAGACCTTGTCGCACACGATGTTTTTAAAGAAGAGCTCGTCTTAATATCTGACATGAATGAAACATCGCTCGATCAACTAAAAAATGAACCTTTCCTATGCTTTAGTGAAGGATGTGGCTACCGATCCAGACTTGAAAAATGGTATAAAGACGAAAACGTTACACCTCAAAAGGTAATGGAATTCGGTACATTAGAAACCATTTTAAGTAGCGTCACAGTTGGTCTAGGTGTCACCTTCGTACCCAAATCTGCAGTCGTTCACTTGGAAAAGAAAGGCCTCATCCAATGCCACGAACTGCCCGAAAAATATAGCAAAATCAATACAATTTTCATCAGACGGTCCAATGCTTACCTAACCTCAACCATCGAAAAGTTTATCGAAACGATTGAAGGCTGCAATGACGAAATCATACAACCCATTCTGGGCAACCAATAAAAGCGTCCGCTATCTACGATTTTAAGTAGAAGAGGACGCTCGTTTTTTAACAGGGTTACGCTCTTATTTATTAATAGATCTTACATATAGAACAAATGCCACTATGCCAATGATAACAATTATTCCATAGAATGCACCTACAATAGAACCAATAAACTCTAAACCAAACGGGAGCACAAGTGTTAAGACACCAATTCCGATGAGTAATCTTCCAATTCCAGATGCTAACTTGTCTTTATCTCCACTATACGTTTCTTCGTTATATCCAGAAATTAATGAAAGTTCTTTTTTCTTCCAGATTAAGTAACCAAACGAGAAACAAATCATACTGACAAATAGACACGTAATAAGACCGCCTAAAAACATATTCCAAGCACTCCTTACTATTCTCCAGGGTTGCGACTTTCTAGTCTTTTTTCCATCACTTCCGCCATTTCCGGATTTCCTTCATTCTGTAATTGATCAATAATATTCGCATAATCCGTTTCATTCCTGTTCTGACTTAACTTATACGCAGCCTGAATTTCCCCCACCTTAATTTTGAATCCAACGATACCCTTCAGTTGATTCTCCAAGAAATCAGGAGAAAGTTTATCCCACAATACAGGATTTTCACGACTATCCTCATATTTTTCCAGCATGATTGTCAAATCTTCTATTAACTCATCTTTTTCTATAATACTAGCTTTGCCATAGACATGGACGGCTTGATAATTCCATGTTGGAACCTCTTCATGCCCATACCAAGAAGAAGAAATATAAGCGTGCGGCCCCTGAAACATAACAAGCACATCATCACAATATTCAAATGTTTTCCACTGTGGATTTCCATAAGCCATATGGCCAGTGATATAGTAATCCTCATCAATTTTCTTTAACCCAAAAGGCAAGTGAGTAGCGATCGGTTTCCCTTGTACTGTAGTGACAATCGTGCCGAAGCTATTTTTTTCAATAAAACCCGAAATTTCATCAACATTTGTGACCTTGAAGTATTTTGGAATGTACATAATAATCCCCCTTTATTGAAGTGTTTTAGTCATGATAAAGTCCATTTGTTCCTCGTCACCCATATGAAAAGAATGGACGCTGGTTTGTTCAAACCCCATTTTCTTGTAGAAAGCAATCGCGTTTTCATTTTTCTCCCATACGCCTAACCAGACTTTCTTTTTATTAAGTTCCATCGCAATTGCCATCGCTTTATTCAGAAGGACTTTACCCAGCCCATGTTTTTGAAATATGTTCTTTATATAGATTCGCTCGATTTCGAGTGAATCAACTTCCATATTGACCTTCAAATAGCCAGCAACTTCTTGATTAAAATAAACAAAAAAGAATTGCGAAGAAGCATCAGATAGTTCTTTTTCCAATTGATTTAAATTAAATGCACCTTCCAAATAGGCTTTCATATTCTCAGGTGAATTCTGATCTTTAAATGTTTCGTCAAATGTTTCATAACTAATTTCTTGTAGTTCATGTAAATCTTCTAAGGAACACTGTTTAATAAGTATAGTCATTTCACTCTGTCGCTCCTTTATATGATCAATAATTTCTTTTGTTTCCTTTTTTTACTGATTCCCAGTCTTTTTCTACATTCTTTCTTACTCTTTGGAGAAGAGTAGAAATGGTTTCTACTTCACTTTCAGAAAATCCTTCTAACGCCACAAGATTAGAATAATCATTTTCTCTTTTAATAAACGGATAAACATTTTGCCCTTTTTCTGTTGAAAAGAGTTTTTTAATCTTTTTGTTATGCTTATCTTCATTCTTTTCAATAAAGCCATTCATTTCAAGTTTCTTTATTGCACGAGACGCTGTTGTTCGATCTACTTTTATCATCTCGGCCAACTTTTCTTGAATGATTCCCGGGTTTTCACATATTCGTACAAGGTACAAATACTGACCCCTCGTAAGATCATATTCCTTAAATTCTATATTACTTATCGAATCTAATGCCCTTGCGATCATGCCGATTTCACGAAGAATTTCCTTCATAATTAACTCCTTGGTACATATTTTTGTTGAAAAACAATATAGATTAAATTTAACTCAATTTTGTTGCACTTGCAACAAAGAATGCCGAATAAAAAAAGCACCCGTAGATGCTCTAGTCTAAAAATATACCGCTCAACTCAATAGTAAGCTCATCAAAAACAAATGAAGATAACAAGTCGGCTTTTCCAAATACTTTTCGTTTCCGATATCGGTTTTCTAAAAGTCCATAAACCTCGATTGTTTCATTATGAGGGTCAACAAGCCAGTATTCCTTTACACCAGTGCGCTCATACAAATTGAATTTATTGTTGCGATCTTTTAAGGCTGTTGACGGGGAAAGAACTTCAATAATAAGTTCGGGTGTCCCTGTTGCACGCTTTGATCCAACTTGACGCTTATCGCAAAATACTGAGATATCCGGCTGTACAATCGTGAAGTCATCAGCTTCATCTATTTGGACGTCGAAAGGCGCAACCACTCATTCCAAAATGTGCACGTAATTCGAAAAAAAGCTCACCGACGATTCGTTGATGAAGCGGGGATGGTGCTGGTGTCATATTGTAAGGTATCCCGTCAATCAATTCCCAAGCTCCATCCCATCCATTGATTTCTGCAATCGAAAACTTTTGATTTGATTTTGACTGAGGCATCAAAATCCCTCCCAAGTCCTTTTCATTAGTATATCACATGAACCGCGGATTTCATGTATCGTGAAGTCCGGGTTCTGCTGATATTCACCAACCATTTTTATGTAGAACTTAAAAAAGTGGGTGTTTTAAAGGAGGAAAATGAATTGTAGTCGAATACTATTAACAAGACATTAGGCAGGTAGCGCACTATGGCTAAAACAGCAGAAAAAGATGCTAACATGAAAAAACAATTCATTATGGCACCTTGGTTGGAATTTTTATATTAATCATTCCTGCATCTATTAATAGTTTTTACATGCCCCTAATTATCGTGTTACTAGGTGTCAATTTATTTAATGACATATATAGTCGGTGTAAAGATAATACAAAATTAGTGGTTTTATCGGCTTTAGTTTCCGCAGCCCCACTAGTGGTATATTTGCTATTAAAATATTAAAGGATGTGAGGGGGGAGTGGCTTTGTACAATTACAGACTGGACACAAGCAACCCCGAAGAATTAGAGCAAGATTATGCGCTACAACAACAGTCCATCAAACAATCGTGGATTACAATCACAAGTTTCTTTCTAGCAAAAGGAACAAAAGCAAGATTTAAATATTGGCCAGAAGATGTAGCTAGTGTAAATACAGGTTATTCGGGCTATGGCATTAAGAAGCTTATCGAATTAGATACTGATTATGTAATGGGAAAAGCGGAAGATGATCTTAATTTACTCACTGTTATTTTGAACGATGAAGTTAAAGGTTTTCTCTTGGATAGTATGCAAGAGAAACCTATTACAAATTCATCGTTTTTCCATTTTGATATTTTAAATAAAAAAAGCATATCCATCTATACTTCACAAGACTTTGGGGACAGTGTGTTACTGTATCTAACTGCAACAGACTTTGAAACCCTCACGAATAAATACATAGGGAAATTGGAATTAATTAGTCTTTCAGAAGCAATTGGGGATATTTTTATTGAGTAGGGTAAGGAATTTAAACTGAGATAATGGGAATCACCTTCCCATTATCTCGGTTTGAAAAAGTGGTTTTGAAGTATTTGTACGAAAAGGGGCAGAGAATATTGTTAATGCTTGGTGTTTATTTTCTAATTCTAACCACTTTGATAGTATTAATTATCGAAGTTGCCGTTAGAGTTTTTATTTACAAAGGTAAAAAGACCGATTTAAATATTCAAGCAGATGATGCATTACGTAGGATGTTAACCTTACATAGGGTTGATTTGGATTCTGAAGAAATCCAAATCGCAGAATCTAAAAGACATTCTTATCATCCAATCAAAAATACAATTAGAATCAGAAGTTTTGATTTGAAGACAGTGTTTGATCATATTCTATCCCTGCATGAAGGAGGGCACTATCTATCGATCAATCAAAATGCTCAAAAGCGTAAAAGGTTTGTGTTTACTCTAAGTATTATTGGAGTCAATAGACTCATCATTATTCCGATATTTATCTTTTCCGCTTTTATTTTTGATGCTGAAAAAAGTTTCTTTTTAACTAATCCTCTACCTTTAACAGTTGTATTGATTTTTTTTGTGATTGCGACTACTTTGAGGTTGTCAATCGGGATGTCCGAAGAATACCATGCGAGTCGAATTGCCCTTGAGTATATTGAACAGCATTATGAGAAGTTGGTAGTGAAGTATGCAAAACGCTTCTTGCACGCTTGTTTTTATCAACAATTATCTCAAGCATTGTTTATGACTATAGCTGTATCGTTGATCTATTATATGGTGCTATTTATTACGTGAAATCTTAACTATTAATATTAAACGATTTACCTTTTAACAGGAAGGATGAGTTTATGTTGAAAAAGTATTTAGCTTTAAATTCAAGAGTAATAATTATTAAAGCGATCCTAATTAATATCTTTGTATTTTTATGTGCATTTATTTTAAATGAGCTATTTAGTTACACAGTTGAGTATTTATCATTCCATGCGGGGGTGGTCACTGTGTTAGTTATTCTGGAAGTAATTGCTTATAGAAAATGGTCTCTTTCAAATTAGTCAAGGTATTATTATGAAACAGTTGGCAAGAATCTTTTTATCAGTCATAACTAAAATCTCGGTTTATTAATTAGTGAAGCAGTTGAGAATTCACTAAACCAAGTAAAACTATTTTCTTATTTGGTTTCTATATCATTATCAGTCGCAATGTTTGCGCTTGTAGGTAGGATTGACAAGAATACTAATTAGGAGTGACTCTGGCGTGGAAAAACTAACCACTTATCCGAATAAGAAAAAGGCTATTCTGATACTAGCTGTTATTATGGGGATGGTTTCTATACTAACAACCGTATTAGTGATTGTGCTAGGTGTGCATTCAAAAGCGGAAGGTTATCAAATTCTCTTAACTTTATGTCCGATGATTATTGGATTACTTACAGGTTATAGTTTTCTAAAAAGAAGTTATTCAGAAGTTCCAGAAACCATAGAAGTAATAAATCAGGAACGTAAGCTTTGAATCAAGATAAAAGAAATAATTAATGTGGGGGGATAGATAAATGGTATGGGGAACTATTTTATTATCGATTGTCGGTTTATTTATTTTGTACGTAGTCATCTTCGCAGCAGTAAAGGATGGGATTGATAAGTCGGTGGTAGGTCAGTTAATAAAAACGAAGTACGGGGTAACAGATGAAGCCGTTAAAGTTAGTGATGATGAAATTGAAAAAGAATTAGAGGATGAATTTAATAAGAAATCGTGAAAGGTACCTGACAATGTCCAAATGTTCTCCACTGGGGATTTCCATAAGCCATATGTCCAGTAATATAATAATCATCATCTTTTTTACTTAATCTCATAGGCAAATGAGTAGCAATTGGTTTCCCTTGTTCCTCGTACCCATATGAAAAGTGTGGACGCCGGTTTGTTCAAACTCCATTTACTTATAGAAAGCAATGGCATCAATAACTTCTCTTGCGATTTCCTCATAATGCAATGGGTGTATTGACCAAATAATTTCTAGAACTGTGGTAAAAGGTCTATTCAAACATCGCAAAGCGTATTAATTTATAAAGAATCCAAATTAAAAGCTTAAAAGTATTTCGATTTTATAAAGAGCCATATTTCTCAATAATGAAAGGAGAGGTATAGCATGGGCTTAATATTGTATTTAATTATTGGCGGTGTCATTGGTTGGTTCGCGGGAATAATTTTAGGAAGAGACTTGCCGGGCGGAGTCATAGGTAATGTTGTTGCTGGTATCGTTGGTGCATGGATTGGCGGCAGATTACTGGGGAATTGGGGGCCAAAACTCTCTGATTTTTACCTTATCCCGGCAATCATCGGGGCACTTATCTTTCTAATTATCTTAAGCTTTGTAATGAAATCAATACGCAAGAGAAACTGGTGATCTCTTAAAAGGAACGGAACAGAAGAAGATACCTAACACGAGCCGCCTCTCCAAAGGGACGGCTTTTTCATATGTTAAACACAGTTGAATCCAAGCTTTACGCCTGAATCTTCAAGTTCGGGCACCGCTTTTCCAACTCAAGCATAAAGGCCTCTTGCTCTTTAGGCGAAATCTTAACGCTCCCCAACATTGTAATCCTATTAAATATTTCGATGCCATCCCGGGATGACAATATTATATAACCCATGAAAATGGATGATGTAGGCGAAACTTTTGTAATGCTTTCATAAGGAATTTTACTCCTAAACGGGCCGCCTTTTACAAATAAATGATCTTGATGAAAAACGTATTTAATCGAAAAGGAAGACCACAATATGAGCGCTGTCGCAATAAGAAAGACAGAAATCGAAACAAAAACAACTGATAACTCATCTCCATCTCCGATGAATATAGGGAAAAGCGTCACCAGTCCGATAATAAGTATCGCAATCACTATGAACTTAACAAAAAAGGCATCTACTTTTGAATGAAAAATCATTTTTCATTACACCTCGCTTATCATTTCATACGGGTTACATGGCCTAAAGGTTTCATTACAAAAGTAGATTACAATTTAATATTCCCTCACTTTATTCACGCAAAAACTACAAGCAAAGACATTGTAACTCTCATTCAAGCCGAAATCTTCGTAAGGTTCCGGCTGTCCGCAAACGAGGCACTTACAAAGTTATATATACGAAACAGCGTCTGCGATTACAACCTTCGTGTCTTTCGGAAGCTCTTTTTCCAAAAACGCAACGCTCTCATCATGCAATATTTCCAACGCAACCTGTCCACCTTGAATGTCTTCGGAAAATGAAAAAGTTATATTGAGTTCTTTCGCAGCATCGAATATCTGACTGTATAAGATATCTCGCGTATATCCTATTTCGTCGAGCACTTCTTTTAGCCTGGATTCAAGCCCTACTGCCAACTGTTCCTCACCATTAAACTTCAGATCTTCCCAATAAACATCCAAGCCTTTCAAATAAACATACCTCTTTGAATCCAAAAAGTAATCATAGACCTCATCATACAAATGCGAAAACAAATCATGAAACCTGGCAATTAACCCATTATAGAAAAAGGCATCAGGATCCATCCACGCTTCGCTTAAACACTGCTGCATATAAAGGTCGATATCATTCGCAAGATCATCCCGCTGTTCAATGGTCTCCATATACTCCGCATCTATCACACACTGCCGATACAACTCCACCATCTCCGCATAAGTAAACGCATAAGGCTCATCCAAAACCCCCTCTGGATAACACTCAACAGAACAAAATACTGATTGATCTAAGTGAAACTGAAAAGGCTCTCCCGTAAACGTTTTTTTACATGTCGCACATTCATGCATCTAAAACCCCTCCTTACGGTCACTATACATACGGCTAAATTATTTTGTTACGCGACAAAAAACTTTTTTAACATGAGTATCCTTTTTCAAAACATCCCTCTATATAACAATTGAAAATCATAATTGACCGGGGGGATCAGTGATATGCAATACCTAAAGAGCCATCAACCATTTACCAACAAACGCGAATTAAACGAAGCCGTATCTTCACACCTATATAGATGCAATTTTGAATTAAATAAAACAGACAGAAGTGTTATAGAAATGTTAAGCCGCTATGCCGTAAAATATCCCGGTGTCGCCCATTTAAAGGTGGACACCCTTTCACTGGCAATCAAAAAAGCAACGAGAACAATTCAGCGTTCGATTCGGAAGCTAGAAGAGTTGAAAATTGTCGAAAGAAAATCATTCACTAGGGAAGTGAGCGGGGGTTTTGGAGCTAACCTGTATATTTTTTTGTCACCAAGTGTCATATCGGAAATGTCACCTCGACAAGAGCCGACCAGACCTACAGCCACAACGGAAGAACACACTAATTTTGAAAATGAAGCTCTTAATCTTAAAAGCAATAAAGATCTTTATAGTTATAATACGTATAAGCAAGTGACCGTTACGCATTACCAAAGATTCAAAAGTCTTCTTAAATCTTACACAGGCGAAAAGGATTAGCAGCAGATCAATAGACTCTATAGCATTTACCGTGGACAGACGGGTCGCTTACTTAAATTCAGCATTCATGAAGACAAAAAAGAACTATTCGAAGCCCTATCACTACAAGCAATTACGATCACATTTCAATCAAATAAAAAGAAAAACATCCGAAATTTGTACGGCTATTACGACGGTGTGCTGCGTAAGCTAATTGAGAAAGCATTATTTAGCGAGTCCTTTATGGACTTTAGTGTTTCAGCGGAATTAAAAATACCAAATGTAATAGTCGGATGAAATTCAATCTTGATATAATGAAGCCAAAAGCATGACATTAGGGGTGATTCAAGTGAAAAAGTTCCTTTATGTTTGCAATGAATGCGATAGGATGCATGCGGATGAAACAAGTATTTGTGAAACATGTGAATGTGTCAGCATTCGAATTGTTCCGGAATCAGAACTTCAGGGTGAAAAAATGGAGTCGCAAGAAGAAGGAGAGTGATTACTATTGGATTTCAATGTTGAAAAAACAACCATTCAATTGTTAGAAGACAATGGTGAGGTCTATCTGGAAAAAGGTATCTTGATAGAAGGAGATGGCCTTTGTGTCATATACGCAGATGGCTACTTTGACTTTGTATGTACAGCGAGATCTCAGTTGAAACATATACTTGCTGCCAGAAATTTGACTATAAAAGAATTAAAAGAAGGACGGCATTGTACACAATGCGAAAGCCCAATGCAAAGAGGATTTTATTTTGAATCAGATGGGACACAGTATTGTAGTAAAGATTGCTTGACTAAGGTAATTTCTTGGAAAGAGTATTTAAAGATTCATGATGGCGGCAAGGGCGATGCTTACTGGACGAATTGGGAAGATAGTTGAAAAAGTTACTCTCACTTTTAATTGGTAGTGATATTAATTAATTCCCTGGTAATCATCATTAGGATCATAGTCTTCACTGTGATATTCAATGCACTCGTCCAGTAGTATTTTTCCTCGATTATTCACGATGATGTGCTCTTTTAACGCTAACTCTACTACTATGCCTTCTACCTCAATTGCTAGATTGTTTTGCTTTGCTAAGGTTGATAGCTCCTCTGTAATAAGACCATGAGCCTGATCCCAAGTAACACTTACTTCATAGAGGTTAGGTGTATCTGTTTTCTTTATGTCATGCTTACGGGAGAAACCAATAAATGCACGCGTCGAATTTAAGACATATAAATCTTCGGGGATAAAATTGTTTGGGAAGATTATTTTACTACCTTCTAGTAGTGCATGTACAGGTTCACCTTGATGCATTGTCCATGTTGTGACAAACTTTAAAATGTCATCAATCTTACCTGTCAATATCGCGTATCCATCCACCCAATTGGCCATTACAATCCCTCCAATATAACAACACTTTTATTAAATCAATCATAAAGGGCCAAGCCGCTAACAGCAATTAATTTGGTGATAAATTCATAGAATGGCCAAGCAACAAACTGCAATCTATATTGAATTAATAAACCAGCATACTAGGTAAAAGTTAATTGATTGTTGAAAATACATAAAAAGTGTAGGACAATAGCATTACAAGTTAATTCTGACTGAGAGATTGTTGGATATGAAACAATTATGTGGGAAGTTATGTCAGTCATTCCAATAATTTTAGTGCATGAGGGGACCAAATTGGTAACCAAGGAATACCTATCGTCACTTAACTGAACACTAGCAGACATACTAGGGAGTTTGAAAAATTAGGGTGTTACCTAATTATTTGGTGATATTGAGGAAGCTTTCCTTTGTCTTTTATATAAAATTTGAGTGGCGTTTAGCGATTAATCAAATAAAAAACAATTTGCATTTGTGCGTTGCGGGTAAGTTAGAAATTCTATAATTGAACGAAATAGTGTCGTTCTGGATTAATAGTTTTGTTGGGGGGATTTAAGATGAATCATATTTACACACGAAAAGAGCTGGATGAAAAGTTATATAGCGTAACGAATAAGACACTCGGGGAAGTGGATGTTAATAACGTTTTTATTAAAGCGATTGATAAGCCAAAGATTACAGGAATTGCAGGGGATGTCATCGAACAATCGGTGCTAGGATATCCTGCTGATAATAAGCAAGAGCCAGATTTAATAGTGGATGGCTTCCATACAGAATTAAAAACGACTGGTCTTAGAAAACCGAAGAGGCTTGAAAACAGTGCTGACGAAAGAGATTTTATCGCAAAGGAAGGTGTTTCTATAACGGCTGTTTCTCCAGAAAATATCACAAGCCAGGAATTTGAGAATTCTTACCTGTGGCACAAAATGGAGTATATGTTATTTGTGTTTTATCATTACAATTCATATAAGGTTGTGCCGGCGTATCATTACTCTACCTTCAAAATACTGGGGCATCACTTTTATGAGTTTTCTGATGATGATAAGGAAATCATCTACAACGATTGGAAAATTGTTCGAGATAAAGTTGAAGAAATTCAAAAGACTTCGCTAAACCCCAAGAAGGAATATCCATCGCTTACTAAGTTGCGTAGTGAGTTGATGTATTTTGATTTAGCACCAAAGAAAAGTCCTCGTTTTCGTTTGAAGAAGGATGTAGCAAATGTGATTATTGGTGAGTTTTTTGATAAGAAACTTGAGAAGTTACAAAGGAGGATTACGAGCTACTCCCATTTGGATCAGCTATTACACAACTTCACTGAGCTATACAAAGGAAAAACGCTTAAAGAAATTGCGACTGATTTAAGTGTTGAATTATCGAAAAAACCAAGTAAAAATACTGCCGAACAAATTATTACGAAGTTCTTTGGTTCTGAAAAGAAGAAATTAAGACAGATTGATTTATTCTCGAAGATTGGATTGATACCAAAAACAATTGTTTTAAACCCAAATGGCGGTAGAACAGAAGATATGAAGTTTGATAAGATTGATTTTGAAGAATGGTTTGTTGAAGGGGAAGAATATGAGGATAGCTATTTATACGATTACTTCTATAACCATAAGTTTCTGTTTGTGATTTTCAAAGAACCTGAGAAGAATTCTCCACTACTTAAAAACCGATTTGTTGGATTCAAGCGGTATAGTTTTACCGATAAATTTGTAGAAAATGAATTGAAAACATACTACGATGAATTGAAACGACTGATTGAAAATAAAGAAGTTCGTGAAGAGCCTGTGTTGTATAAAACGGGGGAGAAAAAAGGAAAATCACAGATTAATCAAAATGGCACTATAAAAACAGAGATAAATCTTCCGAAATCTAAGGACTATGTAGTGTTTGCAAGAGGGTCAGGTGCTGATTCATCAAAGAAACCGGTAGAACTAAATGGTGTGAGAATGTATGCACAATTCTTTTGGATTAAAGGGAAATGGATTGTGGAGGAACTTGAAACTGAGCAATATATTTAGCAGTGTCTAAAAAGTTTATAGTCGAATTTGAGTACTAAGACCTAATAAAACCTGGATTTACTGAGAACTTGGTACCTTGGAATACCGGTATACAAATGTCAATAAAAAAAGCTGATACAGTTAAGTATCAGCTAATTGCAATTCCATTTGTACTTTTGTTGGTGTGTCGGTTGCTTCAATTTCCGCAATCCTGTTGCCCATTATCTCAATTAACCCTACAACAAGCGCATTTCCCATGCAGAAGTAACGCATGCGATCAGTCATTCCTTCTGTCCAATTGTCAGGGAAACCATTTAGCCGCTCACATTCGATTGGTGTCAAGAATCTTTTCCGACCATTTACTTCCACGATATGTGTACTACGGTTTGTTGAGCCTTCACTTGTTAACATAGTTCTCCCAGGTTTATCGAGAAAATCGGTTGGGGACATTCCGCCTTCTGAAAAAACGTATTTATGGCCGTCTGCTGTAGTACGTTCGATTTTCTTGGATCCTCTCAAGTAAGCAAACTTCTCTTCTACTTCTGGCGTTAAATAGTATTTCTCATCTATAAGCTCTTCATCCAATAATATATCTTTTAGTGGAGTTGCTGTATTTAATACCGGATCAGCATGGACCGTGTAGATATCCCCATTTCTCATAAGGCCTGCGGTATGAAAGTTAAATGAATAGTTATCGGACACGTCTATGATATCTTCTGGTAGTTTATCATGGCCAACTCGTTCTTTATAAGGTTGTTCTTTAATAGGGAAAGGAACTGCAAAAAAACCTCCATTGAACACAATATCTTCAGATTCAAGTTCTCTTTGATTTTCTTCAAATGATATTCCATTTTTATAGGCGAAAATAAAGACTCTTCTACGTCGCTGTGCAAATCCATATTCCGCGGCATTGATGACCCGCCATTCAACTGTATAATTTAAGTCCCTAAAAGTAGCAAGCATGACTGCAAAATCTCGTCCTCGTTGAGAAGACGGTGACTTTAATAATCTATCAACGTTTTCAAGAAGAACATATTTTGGATGTGAATTTTCCAGTACCCTTTTTATCTCCCAAAATAAAACGCCTTTTTTTCCTTGTATACCTTGTTCGCCTGAAAGTGTTCGAGCAACAGAATAGTCTTGGCAAGGGAAGCCGCCAACAACTAGATCAGGTGAAAGACTTTCAAATTTATCATCAGAAACTGTCGCAATGTCTTCATTGCTATGTTCCCCTTTACTAAAATTCCGCGTATAACAATCAAAAGCATCTTGGGTCTTTCTTGAAGGTTCCCATTGATTGCCCCAAGTAATATCGAAAAGGAAGGGGTTAGCCTTTTCTAATCCTAGTCGAAAACCACCTACACCGGCGAATAATTCCATTACGCGTATCGTATTGTTAGTTTTCAATTTTACGAACACCCTTTCGATTCTTTTAATATATTATACCCTATTTCGACAAAAAGATCAATAATAATCTATAAGTTAAATAAAGAAGTACTTTCTTAATGAATTAATTTAAAGAAAATCATACTTCATGCTGATAATAGTTAAATTATATGGTGAAGTGTTGCAGAGAGTTTCAAAGGTAAGTAAGTCCATCTTCTTCGAATGAAATTATCAAAATATCTATATCTGCTATAGGGGGAGTGAACATTTCCTCCTGCTATTATGGATATATTTAGAAAAATGTGATATATATTATGTAATAGGAGTTAGGGGGCCGGGTAATGAATCTAAAATATGATAAAACTGATAAAGAATCCATCTTTCGATATGCTCAAAAATTGAAAGGGCAAACCTTTAACGATGTCTGTGATCTAGATGAAGTTTTTTTACAACCTGACAGGGATGCACTAATTTATAAAGAGGAATATAAAAATAAGAAGAGAAAAGGTGGTTTAGGAGAAATAATAGAAGAACGTTTTTTTCACTATAAAATAGATAATGAGGCAAGGGCTGATTTTCCAGAGGCTGAATTGGAATTAAAAGTGACTCCTTATAAGATTAATAAAAACAAAACATTGTCAGCAAAAGAACGTTTGAGTATTTCTATGATTAATTATATGAAAATTATTGACACTAATTTTGATGAAAGTAATGCATGGGAAAAGATAAAAAACATTTTACTTATTTATTACAATGCAGATTCCGAAATACAAGATCGATTAAATTATATTATCGATTACATATACCTCTACACTCCTTCCGAAGAAGACCTGCAAATTATTCTTCATGACTACGAGACGATTCAGAAAAAGGTGTTAGACGGTAAAGCCCATGAACTGTCTGAGGGGGATACCATGTATTTAGGTGCTGCAACAAAATCGAGTAGTTCAAGTAGTAGGACAGCACAACCAAACTCAACAGAATTGGCAAAACCTAGAGCCTTTTCTTTAAAAGGCTCATATATGACACACTTACTTCGTAACTATATTGTGCCGCAGGAAGAACAGTCTTTACAAGTTAAACAAAGTGATAAAGTAATAAAAGATGATCGCGTTGTAGACTTCGAAGCTTATGTAATTGATAAGCTAAATGAATATAAAGGGCAGAGGAGTAGAGATTTATTTAATCGCTTTCTCAAGGGAGAGTATAAAGATTCGTACTCAGATTATAGTAGAATCGCGTATGCAATATTAGGCGTACGTACAGAAAACGCCGAGGAGTTTGAAAAAGCGAATATTGTTGTAAAAGCAATTCGCGTTGACCATGATCAAGGCCGTAAGAAAATTGTCGAATCTATGTCCTTTCCTGCCTTTAAAATCAATGAACTTATAGAGGAAGAGTGGGAAACTTCCCAGATTCGTCAGTATTTCGAAGAAACGAAATTCTTATTTGTAATCTTTCAAAAAGATGGTGATGAATATTATTTATCTGAGGCATTATTTTGGAATATGCCAGCTCCTGAAATAGATGGGGCCCTCCAAATGGAGTGGACGAAAGCCAGAAATACGTTTCAACGTGGGGTAAATTTTAAACTGAGAGAACAGAAAAATGGAATTGTTGTGTTGAATGATTTACCGAAACAATCCGAGACAGAAATCCTCCATGTCCGTCCACATACTGCAAAATCAGCTTATTTAATACAAGAGTTTGATTACAGTAAAGGTGATATTGAAAAACATGCCGATCAACTTCCGAATGGGGATTTTATGACGATTCAAAGTTTTTGGCTTAATAATCATTATGTGTTAGAACAGGTAGAGGATTATTTAGAAAAGTAATCCCAAGGTACAAGAAAATTCATAGAATTACTCACAAGTGTAAGAAAATCTTAACCTTCTAGAAAGGGTGGATAATTAAATGGGTGTATTTTCTACAGCGTGGGTGGACGGGAAAATAGAAAATATGGATAGGTTAATGCAAGATAACAGTGATAGAAGATTTATGTTTATTTTGGATGCCAACTTTGCAATTATGGCGCGATATTATGTTACAGATAGAGCTTCTTTTAATAAGTATTACGAAAAACAAAAAACTAAATTCGAAAAGATTATTACTGTAACAAAGAATTATTCTTCGAGAATAATATATGCAATGGCTTGTGAAGAAGCATCTAGATCAAAAACAACTGGGAATATCGACCCTGAAAAGTATAAATTAATGGTGAAATGTGTTGGGGAAGTATTTGAATTAGATTTTAAAACTGAAGTTTTATCTAGAGAAGATTTTGTTGAAGATGATTTAAGGTATAGTAAAGCACCGATTTTATTAAATAGTGGATTGTTCAAAAAGCAACTAGTAATAACCTATACAACTATTTTAAAGGCATACCTTATGAAACATTTTGATAACCAAGATAATAAAGTAAAGATAAAAGACATGTTTAATTTCATGGCGGAGGAAATAAATGTTTTTTCGCCAATAAGTACATCCTTTGTCATCCACTATTTAGGAGAGGAACCAAATATATTAAAGAGTACGAACCCATCTAAAGGCATAGAAACCCTGTTGAACAAGATATACGCGGCTTCGATTGATATGTTAATGCCTACACAGGCGTCCCAATTGTCGGAGCTTTCCGGTTATCAGGAGATCCCAATATTTGTTACCTTTGATAAAGGGATTAAGTTGCTATTTGACTCGATATTTATTTCGCAGGAAGAGAAAATATTGGGGGCTGGGAAAATAGTTCCAGCATATTCAACTAGAATTTTCTATAGCTCGGGCTGGAAAGATGAAGATATCATTGAGTTATGCAACTACGCCAGACAAGTTCAAGTTAGTAATAGGACAGTGGTACCAAATAAGGAAGATAAACTACTTAGACTTAATGATTTAGCAGTAACGTTAGAAAATGAATTAAGGTTTAAGGTAGAGAAATCTTAGATGTTTTAAATGTAATTAGTATTTCTTTATCCAAGCCGTAAAATGGTTTCAGGTAATATCTGGAACGTGTTAGAAACAAATCCGACAATATATGAAGAAGCATAAAGTAAGAAGAACAAGCCAATCTTTGCTAATTATTTGGGGTTTTAACTCCAATT
The DNA here is from genome assembly GCF_057669865.1 of Sporosarcina sp. Y1009. Lineage (NCBI taxonomy): Bacteria > Bacillati > Bacillota > Bacilli > Caryophanales > Caryophanaceae > Sporosarcina > Sporosarcina sp. Y1009. Next base: position 175,548 of record NZ_JBYHFO010000005.1, read on the forward strand.
TGACATTAAGCAACAACCGACTTTGAAGATTTGTTTGAAAAGTTCAGCAGTGAAAGTTACCTGCTATGTAAAATAGATAGGAGATGAGTTTATATGAAAGTTCAATTCGAAGAATGGTTAATTAAACAAAAAATATCTTTACAAGCAAGTGAATTACTTAAGGAGGCAATCCTATGTTATAAATCATCAGCATACAGATCCTCTCTGTTGTTCTCTTATTTGACTTTCCAGACAATACTCAAAGATAGGATTTTGGATGCGAAAAAGCCGAGCGCAACATCCCAAAGTCTTTGGGATTCAATTCAAAGAGATCTTCTTAATGATGATATTTGGGAGAGTAAATTATTTGAGACTGTAATTAGAAAAAAGCCTTCAGAAATATTCCTACTTAGCGATGAGGTTAGGAAGCAGTATGAATACTGGAAGGATCGCAGAAATGATTGCGCACATGCTAAAGGTAATCAAATTAGTTACCAACACGTTGAAATATTCTGGCTTTTTATTGAATCAAATCTAGCGAAATTTGTAGTTAATGGGGGAAAAGAATCACTCATTGAAGAAGTTAAAGTTCATTTCGATTGGAACGTAACCCCTAGGAGTGCTAGCATTACAAAAATAATTGAATCTATTCCTAAAGTGCTGGAAAAATCTGAGCATAGAGAGTTTCTTCAAGATATTTATAACTATTTTAAAGATAAAGGTATATCAACCGATGATACCGTTATAATATTCTGGGCATCGTTGTTAAAGATTGATGAAGAATTTTCCAATAGTACAATTAAGTTTTTAATTGATAACGACTCATTCATATTGGATTTATTAATGACTGAACCAAAATTGGTGTTATATTTTAGTGATGAAAAACAGTTTATACGCACTCTTTGGAAAAAGAAGTTTTGGAACTCATATAGGATTTATCCATTATTTATTACGATGTTAAGGAATAGACTGATTCCACCTGAGGAGTTCAAAGAAGCTATTGAAAGAGTTTCGGTAATCGTAAATGATGCTCATTTCTCACGAGTAGAACAAGTTGATGTAGTTTCATTGCAGGAATGTGGATTCTTTGAGATATTTGCAGATTTAGCCTTTGGGGATTTCCCAAAAGTGAAAAACTTTGACTGGGCAAGAGAAAATAAACATATTATCTGCCTATATCTAAAAATATATGGGTTAAATAAAGATATAGTTAGTGTCCTTAATGATACTTTTAATGCAAAACATACACCATGGAAATTAGGAGATGCAATAAAAGAATTATTTGAAGAAAACCCTTTAATAAAAGAAATCTACAGTAAATTAAATGAAGATATAGGAGGGGAACTCCCAGAAAATTTGGGCTTCAATTAGAGAAGTATAGGGTAGTTTCAGTTACAAGTCTAGTACATAACAGGAGAAGGTTAAGCTGATTATATAACACTTTGTTAATATCTTCCTCATGCTAATATCCAAAAACGTGGATTGTCAATATAGCACCTTGTTCAGGTACCAAAACTAAGTCGGTAGTTTTCTATTCGATAAAAGGATTTTCAAGCTAATTGTCGAAGTGTAAATAATTAAGGGGGGGTATTCACTTGGCACTAACACAAATGCAAATCATTCAATCTCTAGGTGAGGCAATGAATTGGTTAGAAAGAGAAATCAGCTGGGGTGCAAATCCAACGGGACTGACGCATCTTATGGGTCGTATCGGTGAATTATATGTCGCAATGTATACGAATGGGAATATGGCCGACAATGTGAATGAAAAAGGGTATGACGTCGTTACGAAGGATAATGAACGAATATCGGTGAAAACGACTTCGCGAACGAGTGGACAAGGTCATGTATCCTTCAATCCAAATACTTTGCAATTTGTGGATCGGGTTATTATTTTGAGATTCAATGCTGAAGAAATGGAACTTGAAATTCTGTTGGACAAATCAGTCGAAGAGGCAAAGACTCTTATGACTGCTAACAGTAGTGGCAAGCTATCTATTTCGATGTCGAAGATTTATAAACCGAATCAAAAGGTGCGTAATGATAGTGAGGTTGCCGTTATTAAGCAAGCAGTATATCGAAATTATGAAATCAGAGAGTTAGAGAGCGGAACGATTGAGGTTTATGATAATGGGGAGAGACAATCTGTGGTAAAACCTGCTTTGAGGGATATTGCAGGTGAGATTTCAGTACCGTTATTTAATGCCAATGGGAATCCTTTTAATACTCGGCAGTTGGGGACGTTAATTATTAAAAGTTTGAATCAAGTAGACAATAAAGTACGTATTGATAGCGTATATGTTGAGACATAACATGAAGATTCAATAACTTAGAGGTGTTAAATGGAATTTTTAATGCCTTAATATAGTTTGCAAGTTTTGATGATCTAATAGAAAGGAGAGTTGATGTGTCAGGTTATCCAAACTATCGCAATTCGGTGGAGATTATTATTGCTCATAAGGGGAAAGTTTTACTAGTTAAGCGTTCGGAGGAATCGGTTGTAGCTCCTGGTGTTTGGAATGTGCCAGCTGGTAAAGTGAAATATGAGGAAATCCCAATAGAAGCTCTATATCGTGAAGCTAAAGAAGAAACGAGTTTAGTTGTAGAAATGGTCAAGGAATTATCTATTAGAAATCTAACAAGCGAAACTTCTACTGGTGAAAAGTACTATCGTGTTGTTTTCACATACCTTGTCAAACCAAAAAATGATGATATTTCTACATTAGAAATTGATGAAGAGCACTCGGAATATGTTTGGGTAGATCAAGATGAACTACAAAGTGAAAAATATGATTCTATACTTAAAGAATTGAAAAATATTCTGTTAGGTCAGGTTTTTAACGAATATAACGAATATTAGAGAGGAATCCAACCATATTATTTGGCTGGGTTCCTTTTTGGCCACATCAATCGGAATTAGGGGTTTAATCAAAAAGATACAAAAACAGGTGGAGAAAAATGAGTCGTTTTTCTCCATCTGTTTTATTTTAAGGACTTATTAGACAGAAATGCCCACAAAAAACTTCCTATTCAAAGGTTTACATCATCTTAACAAATTTCCTGAAGTTAATTTACAAGGCTGTGCAATACTCAATAATGGAGGCGTTTTGTACACCTACTAAAATATACTAAAAAGGAAGTTGTGAAATGAGGACAAAGAAGAAAGGCGCAGGTATTTTTAATTTGTTTATGATTGGAATGATTATCTTTTCGCTTTTATCTTCGGAATTACTAGTCGTTAAAGCATCGGAAGTAGATAATACCGTTTTTATTAATGAAATTGAATCAAATGATCCAGTGACAGACATAGATTGGATCGAAATTATAAATACAGGAAATAGTAATATAGATGTAAGTGGTTGGTTCGTGTCAGATGACAAAGGGTTAGAACGTGTTGAAGACAATAAAGAATGGCGTATTCCAGAAGGGACTGTCTTAGCTGCTGGCGAAATTCTTGTTGTTGAACATGATGTCGTGTTAGGTAATTTATCTTTAGGGAAAAATGACACAGTTTCTTTATTTGATCATAACGAGCAGTTAGTAGATACATATTCTTATACAGGGCATGCGGTGGGTACGTATTCAAGAGTACCAGATGGAAAGGGCGATTTTGTCGACCAAGAACCGACTAAGAATGCGCTAAATATTGTAGAAAAAGAAGAACTACCAGAATATAAGTTAGTGATTAACGAGATTAACTCTGCACCCGATGACTGGGTAGAGCTGATGAACTTAGGAACAGGTGAGATGGACCTTTCAAATTATGAAATTCGTGATAATTCAAATGACCATCGCTTTAAATTTAGTGAAGGCACAAAGCTAGCAGCGGGTGGACTTATTGTTGTTGATGCAAATACACAGGGTCTTATTTATGACGACCAAGCTAAGGTGTATATCCCAGGTGAGTTCCAAGAAGCAATCGGAATTGGATCAGGAGATTCTATTCGTTTATACAATCGAAACGGAGATTTACTAGATGACTATTCATGGACGAAGCATGCGAGCTACGAAGGCGATGAATCGAAAGCATCCTATGGTAGATATCCGGATGGAACGGGTTCGTTTGTCTTAACGAAGGAAACAAAAGGTGCAAAAAACGAATGGTATCAGCCTCAAATTGTCATCAATGAAGTAGAGTCTAACGGTGATGAGACGGATTGGGTTGAAGTTTATAATATAGGAAATACACCGGTTGATTTATCGGGTTGGTATTTATATGATGACGATCCAGTAGGTCATGCTGCGGATATTACCCCTGTGATAGAAGGAACGATGCTTAACCCGGGTGAATTTTATGTATTTGATCAAAATAAGGATTTTACATTTGGTTTAGGTAAAAATGATAAAGCAACAATCTTTAATCAATCAGGTATAGTCATTGCAGAGTATGCGTGGGAAGTGCATGCAGAGGGAGTTTACGCACGTATTCCTGATGGGGTGGGTGACTTTGTAGATTTCCCAACATCGACTAAAGGAAAAGCTAATATTGCCACAAACCCTGTCGTAATCAATGAAATACAATCAAGTGATGCAAATGGCGGCGCAGATTGGGTAGAGCTTGCAAACCCAACAAATGAAGTTCTAGACATCTCAGGAATTGTTATGAAAGATAATAATGATGCGAATCAGTATGTTTTTGCAGAAGGAACGACAATTGATAAAAATGGCTTTTTAGTTATAACTGATGACGAATTTGGTTTCGGACTTGGAAAGAATGACGCTGTACGTTTATTTGAAAACGAGAGATTAATTGCCCACACAACGTGGACAGATCATACGAATCCGACTTGGGGATTATACCCAAATGTTAATGGAAAAGAATATAGAAATACGCTTGAAGAGACACCAGGTGCACCAAATAAGTTTGAAGGTATTCCTGATGTGATTGAATGGCCAGGTAATGGTGAAGTTGTAATTTATGATCATGAACCGATGTTCTTAGAAGATTCATCAGGTTTAGACTTCCATAACGGACAATTATATGCTGTTGATAATGGAACGGGTAAGTTCTGGATTTTAGACGTTGCAATAGACGGTACTTTAAGCTTTGCAGAAGGCTTTGAAAACGGCGGCAAGCGCGTACGTTTCCAGAAAGATGCCGATAATCCAAGAGCAGCAGGGCCAGATGCGGAAGGAATCACAGTAGATCAAGATGGTTTGGTCTATATTGCTTCTGAACGCGATAATAGCTTCAAGGGCGTTAACTTCAATATGATTTTAAAAGTAGATTCAAATGATAAAGCGGAAGATTTAATCGCTTTACAACAATGGGATTTAACAGCATCACTCCCACAAGTTTCAGCAAATATGGGAATCGAAGCCGTAGAGTGGGTTTCTAATGCAGATGTTGAAGGTAAGCTTTACGATGAAAATACGAAAGCAGCATTCGATGCATCCCATTATCCAAATGCAATCGCAAATGGCGTATTCTTCGTAGCATTAGAAGATAATGGTCATGTGTATGCATATGTGTTAAATGAAGACGAAAGCTTTGTACAAATCGCTGATATTAACGGAAAGCTCGGCGGGGCGATGGCACTTGATTATGATACTTTTGAAGATGTCTTATGGGTTGTTGCTGATAATGGATATAATAACCGTTCCGCAAAAATAACGTTAAATGGTAAAAAACAACCAGATATCGTTCATGTTATGCCTGCAAGTGGTGTTGATATTAATGCGAATAATGAAGGGTTTGCGATTGCAGCGAAAGAATATACTAAAAACGGCCAAAGACCAGTGTATCGCTTTAAAGATGGAGATAAAGTTGGATCATTATCTATCGGTTCAATTGCAACTAATTATAATGAAAGCGAACCAGGTAATGGCGGAACGATTATCTCAGGCGATCCAGTTTGGCAACATGGTAGTGAAGAAGATTTAGTTATTGTTGTAGATGTTGATCATACGAAGTTCAAAGACCTTTATATCAATGATAAGAAAGTTGATAAGGAGGCTTATAAAGTTGAGTCAGGCAGTACGACAATAACGCTATTCAATGACTATTTAGCAACGCTTGCTGAAGGCGAATATCCACTCAGCATAGAATTCACAGATGAAGTTGTAAACACACAACTAACAATACTTGCGGAAGCGGACACGAATGAAGAAAATAAACCAAATCCAACAGATCCAGAAGAAGCTAAACCAGTTGGTCCAAATAATAATGAAGAAAACAAAACAAGTGAAAAAGATAAAGATAAAGAGAAAAAAGGTAACAACAATGAAAGGCTTCCAAACACAAGTACAACACTCTATACCAATCTTGTACTAGGGTTAATTTTACTAGGGCTTGGCATAGCAACATTCCTGAAGAGGAGAGGTAGAGCGGAACAGTAAATTAAGGGAATACAAATATTAAAGAGGAATCCGATCAGATTTTATTTGGTCAGATTCCTCTTTGCCTTCTAATTTATTCTGATACTAGCACCAAGTCTAGTTGAAGAAAAAACACATACTTGCTTATATAAGCATATGGTTATATACTAATACTTAATTGGAGGGATGACACTTGACTACAACGGTAAAGATTAATCTACAACGAGCATCACAACTATTAAAATTGCTCGGAGATCCGACACGTTTAACGATGATGAAGTTACTCAAGTCACATGAATGCTGTGTGTGTGAATTTGTTGAGATATTTAAGATGAGTCAGCCGGCGATTAGCCAGCACTTACGTAAACTTAGAGATATCGAATTAGTTAAGGAAGAACGCAGAGGTCAATGGATTTTCTTCTCGATTAATGAAAATCATGAAGACTATCCGTTTATTAAAAGCATTCTTGAACATCTACCAGAACAGAACGAATCTATCGCAAAGCTGGAAGCACAAGGGCTTCGAGTTTGTTGTCAATAAGGAGGAGAAAGTACGTTGGTTTCAGCTATAACCGCATCATTGATTTTCATCATTACACTTATTTTTGTTATTTGGCAACCTAGAAATTTATCGATTGGATGGACTGCATGTATTGGTGCGGTGGTCGCTTTGTTAGTGGGCGTAGTTAATTTTCAAGACGTTATCGATGTGACAGGAATTGTATGGAATGCTACGCTGGCTTTTGTTGCGATCATTATTATCTCATTAATCCTAGACGAAATTGGATTTTTCGAATGGTCTGCCCTTCATATGGCCAGATTGGCTAAAGGCAGCGGGATTCGGATGTTCGTTTATGTCAGTCTTTTAGGTGCAGTCGTTGCTGCGTTATTCGCAAACGATGGGGCTGCCTTGATCCTAACGCCAATTGTTTTAGCGATGGTTCGAAATTTAAATTTCAATGAAAAAATGATTTTCCCGTTTATTATAGCCAGTGGGTTTATCGCAGATACGACTTCGCTACCATTAGTCGTAAGTAACTTAGTCAATATTGTTTCAGCAGACTTTTTCGGTATCGGATTTGTTGAATATGCATCCCGAATGATTGTCCCAAATTTATTTGCATTAGTTGCGAGTATTTTAGTGTTGTTGTTATTCTTTCGTAAAAGTATCCCTAAAAACTATGAAGTGTCAGATTTAAAAGAACCGAAGGATGCCATCAAAGATTTAAAGTTGTTTCGACTTGCTTGGGTAATTTTAGGCGTATTACTCGTAGGTTATTTCTCGAGTGGCGTTACAGGATTGCCTGTCTCGATTATTGCTGGGATTACAGCTATCTTCTTTATGCTTATGGCACAAAGAAGTCCTGCTGTTCACACGAAGCAAGTTATTAAAGGGGCACCTTGGAATATTGTTTTCTTCTCTGTCGGCATGTACGTAGTCGTTTATGGGTTAAGAAATGCTGGTCTGACAAGTGTCTTGGCAGATGTTATTCAAATGGCGGCCAATCAAGGACTCTTTGTCGCAACGATTTCGATGGGCTTTATTGCGGCGATATTATCGTCCATTATGAATAATATGCCTACTGTGATGATTAACGCTTTAGCTATATCGGAAACGACTACATCTGGACCGATTCGTGAAGCTTTGATTTATGCGAATGTAATTGGGTCGGATTTAGGTCCGAAAATCACGCCAATCGGTTCCTTGGCCACTTTATTATGGTTACATGTTTTGTCCCAAAAAGGTGTGAAAATATCTTGGGGTAGTTATTTCAAAATCGGTATTATATTAACAATTCCTACACTATTGATTACACTAATCGGCCTGTATTTATGGCTGTCATTCATACAATAAAACACAAAAAAAGGAGATTTTAATTATGTCGAAAAAAACACTCTATTTCTTATGTACAGGTAACTCATGCCGTAGCCAAATGGCTGAAGGATGGGGCAAAAAGTATCTTGGTGAAGAATGGCAAGTTCTAAGTGCTGGTATAGAAGCACACGGCGTAAATCCAAGTGCTGTTAAAGCGATGAATGAGGCCGGCGTCGACATTTCGAATCAAACTTCGGATATTATTGATCCGCAAATCTTAAATAATGCAGATTTTGTTGTCACGCTTTGCGCGGATGCTGATGACAAGTGTCCGATGACCCCCCCACATGTAAAACGTGATCATTGGGGATTTGATGACCCTGCAAAAGCAGAAGGAACAGATGAAGAGAAATGGGCATTCTTCCAGCGTGTACGTGATGAAATCGGTGCAAGGATTGAACACTTCGCTAAAACGGGTGAATAAGTAAAACAGGCTGGAACAACAAAGAAGTAGTAGTTGATGTAGCAAAAAATAGAAAAGATCAGCATTTGATTGAGGAATCCAACCAAATTAATATTTGGTCGGATTCCTTTTTTATGCAAAATAAAAATGTGTAAAGGTTTCGAAGACGTTGATGTCGAAGGAGGGTTTAGGGAACTCTGAAATAATTGGTCTTGTTATATAGCTCGGTGTAAATCAAAGTATGGTTCATGTAATTAAAGGGTGAGTTCGGCCATAAGAATGTAGAAGCGTAGATTGATACTAAGATATTGGGGGGATTATCATTAAAAAGCTGACTTTGATTATATTAGGACTTATCCCATTAGTGTTAGGTTTCATCATGAATTCATGGATTCTGGATAATCCAGATAGAGTTTTACCTTTTAAACTAATCGGATTTGTATTTCTAGCTTTTTGGGTAATCGTTGGGTTCATTGGTTTTAAGTTTGAAAAAACATTATTAAAGTCGACCATGATTGCACATTTACCTGCCTTGTTAGCGCTCTTATTGATAATGTATCAAATAATATCGGGGCAATTATGGTCAAATGTATTTTTAGCTGCTCAGTTCTATTATTTACCCTTGATGAATATTTCTGCCTTTGTAGATGGAATATTTTCGTTCTTATTGTCATGGGATAACGGCCTTGGGTTAGCAAGCATAACCGCTTTTTTATTAATGTTTGCTGCTTACTATGTAGGCTATTCTTTAAATAAATACCTCACCATACAATAAGTAGGTGGTAGATCGAGAGGGATGCTTAAAAGATGGAGTTCAAAATTGGAGACGGTATGTCTATTTTTTTACCCCCTTTACACATGACGATTATGGCAATTATCATCATTTACTTGCTAGTTAAGTGGAGCAAGCAGGTAGAAACACGACGCTTCACGATTTTCTTTTACTTCCTAATCAGCACTTATATTGCTCCAGTTTATAACGAAAGTACAAAGACTGGCTATTTTGAAGTATGGCTTCCAGTAGGCTATATATTTCTAGCCATTTATATGTATGGAAATAAAAACAAAAAGCCCCATCCTGCTAAAGTAAAAGCAAGTATTCTGGGGTTCTCTTTGGCGATATATCAGTTAATAATTCATTATTTTTAGTTGTCGTTGGCTAATTAATATGAAAGAGTAGGTGATAAATTTGAAGTTTATTTCATTTTCGGCCATGTCAAGCAGTGGTTTAGATCATAAGGTTAACGACATCTCATCCTGACATTGAAGTAATTGACATTAAGTTTACTGCGAGCTTTGGAAGTGTCTATGCAGCTATTTTGTTCCGTTGATAGAAAAAAGTTGGAAGAGAGAATGGTTTAAAACAAAGGGTGGGTAAATTTATGAATCTTGGAAATGAATACTTGAAGATTGTACAAGAAAGGTTTGAAAGCCTAAAAAATCTTGGTGATAAAACAATAAGTCAATTATCAGAAGAGGACATACACTGGAGATTAAACGAGGCTTCAAATAGCATTGCAATTATTACAAAACACTTAAGTGGAAATATGATATCGAGATGGTCCGACTTTTTAACATCAGATGGGGAGAAATCCTCCAGAAATCGTGATCGTGAATTTGAAGATGACATTTCCTCGAAACAGGAAATGATAACTAGTTGGGAAGAAGGATGGAACTATCTTTTGACTACATTGAATGGATTAGAAAACCAAGATTTGTTGAAAAATATAACCATTCGGGGCGAGAAACATACTGCGCTAGAAGCAATCGAAAGACAAATGGCTCATTACGCTTACCATATTGGTCAGATTGTTTATATTGCCAAGCAATTAAAAGGCGAGAACTGGGAAACTCTTAGTATCCCTAAAGGAAAATCAGAAGAATACTTACAGCAGAAGCTAAAAAAACATCGGACTTAAAATTAATAGACTTTAGTTCCGTAAACGGGCGATACCTTAATATGGCAATGGTAGCTCTTTATTGTTCAAAAAAGTGTATAGGTTTTTATAATATTATGCTAAAATTAATACTATGAGTTATTAAATTACGGTAGTAGGCTAGTGCATAAAAGTCCTATAAGGAGTTGATATTTTTGGTTGACAAAGAAACACAGATAAAGATACTGCTTTATGGAAATCCATTAGATTTTGCTTGTGAAACTCTTGGTGTTGAAAATATGAGATATCATAGTTACTCAAAAGTTTTTACGGTTAGTGAAGAAGAAGTATATGAATATACCACAATCAATGGTCTCCCACCGAGTGATTCAACGAGTAGAGGTTCTATGGCTGAAGGCTTCCACTTTTTTGAGGAAGAAGGTAAATGGTACACCTTTTTTAGAGAGAGGGGCTCTATCCACCATGAAAAAAACTTTAATGATTATGAGCTTGGTAAAAAATACATAGTACATACATTGCTACAATTAGCTGGTACTGGACTATATTAGTAGTTGTTTTAAACAAGTGAAGTACAATCACAAAGTATAATTCACCCTGGATGAATAAGACAAAACTGTTTTGGTACCTTTTTCACCAGTCATTGCCACAGAACTTACCACCTGTTGCCACCGTATTTACTAATTGGAGATTTTAAATAGCGCATGATAATAAAGCTTGTTTCTTGCCTATTTTGGCGAGGAATTAGGCTTTCGATGTTCAATAATCGCACCTTTATGAAACTTTCCTTTTTTCTTTTTCACCTGAAAGTTTAATACCCAACAAAACCCCAAGCAACATACCAACTGCAGCACCTATTGTAGCCCCTAAGTATCCGGCAGCCTCATAACCACGCCCACCCATAAATTCAAAATCAGCAAAATGATTGCCACCTATATTCATACCAACGAACAATCCAATAACTAGCCCGATTACGGATAGGATGACTCCCACGCCGAGCCCATACAGAATTTTACGTTTGATTTTAATCACCTCCTCTCACTTCCTTCTACTTGTTCCGCAATCTGGATTTTTGAATACTATCCTTATTCAAAAATAAAATAATTAGTACAAAAATATAACGTTTATAATTTAATATATGCTTTTCTTTTCAAATAGATCAGCTAGTAAATGTGAGGTGCTTGTTAAAAATTGATTGATTTTTAATAAAACAGGCCAGATTGTGAAGGAAATGTATTTAGTAAAAGGGTAAATAATATAGATAAGGTATTTATGTTTAAATCATTTAACCAAATGGTTGAATGATGATAATAAAACTGCTATATTAATTATATGCTTAACCATAATCAAGATAACTTAAATGAAATATTTCATGCCTTGGCTGATCCAACGAGAAGAGAAATCATTCATATGATGGCTCAAAGAGAAAGAACCGTTTCAGAGTTAGCAGCGCCTTTTGATATGTCATTAGCCGCTATTTCCAAACATATAAAGGTCCTTGAACGCGCAAAATTAGTAGAGAGGAGTGTAACAGGAAGAACGCATATATGTAGTTTAAATACGGAGTCACTGTCTCAAGCTACTAAATGGCTCCGTTTTTATGAGAGTTTTTGGAGTAACCGTTTTGACCTGTTGGAAAGTGAGTTATTGAAAGCGAAGAAGAAAGAACACTAAATCATTGGAAGAGGGATTTTATGAACAACATTTCAACGACAACATTAACGATGAAAAGAGAATTTGATGTAAAACGCGAAAGAGTTTTTGACGCATGGTTGAACCCAGAAATGATGAGAAAATGGTTTTTCACATTGGAAGGGACGAATAAGGTAACGAAAAATAATCCTGAAGTAGGCGGTACTTGGGAAATTGTTGACCATCGTGGAGGAAAAGATTACCGTGCGGTTGGAGAGTACCTTGAAATTGATCCTCCGAAAAAAATTGTATTCACTTTTAAGATGCCACAGTTCAGCGAATTAGCAGATACGATTACAGTTGAGTTAAAAGAACTCGGGCAACGCTGTGAGATGACGTTTACGCAATTAATCCATGTTGCTGAGGAAGAGAATTGGACAGATTCTGATATTGAAAAAGCGCTTGGCGAAACGCATGATGGTACTGAACATGGTTGGAACTTGATGTTCATGGGACTTAAGGAATTACTGGAAACTGGCGAAGTGAGCTACAAAGGCTAAAAATCAAACAACAATAAAGTTTTTCTAAAGAAAGGGAAGATAACTATGAAGAACGTAACCCCATTTTTAATGTTTCAAGGCGGCGTTGCAGAAGAAGCAATGAATTACTACATCTCACTCATCGAGGATTCGGAAATTAAAAGCATTACTCGATACGGGGCTGAGGGACCTGGTCCAGAAGGTACAGTTATACAAGCTGTATTCTCACTAAAGGGGCAGGAGTTCATGTGTATCGACAGCCATGCTGACCATGCGTTTACATTTACCCCGTCTTTTTCTATCTTTCTAACGTGTGAGACGGAAGAGGAAATTGACAGCCTTTATGAAAAAATGATGCAAAATGGCACAGCACTTATGCCTATAGATAACTATGGATTCAGCAAGAAATTCGGATGGTTGAATGACCAGTTCGGCATCTCTTGGCAGCTGAACTTACCAGAGTAATCTAGAATAAACATCAGCAATCTTTGAAAACATCATTACAATGATAAAGCCTGTTTCTTGCCTATTTTTGGAGGAGAAGCAGGCTTTTGTTGTTCATAGCTTATTTTCGATCTTTTAACTACGTTCTTACCATCTATATTCACGCCGGTTATCAATCCATGTAGAATGTTCCGCTTTTTATTTATTTAATTATTCCAAAAGGAAAAAGAATTATAGTACTTTTTATAAACCGAATCGTCTATTAGGGTGAGGGGGGAGGAACAGTATAATGACGGATTATGAATTTGATGACCTTTATCGGCTAGAAAGTGACCGGGTTTACAGATATATTTATATGCTCATTGGGCATAAACAAAAAGCTGAAGACTTAACGCATGATACGTTTTTAAAAGCGTATCGAAGTATTCATACGTTTCGAAACGAATCAGGTCATGCGACGTGGCTGATGAAAATTGCTCGAAACCTGACTTATGATTATTTCAGGCGGAGAAAGATTGTGCAATTTTTTGCATTTGGCAAAGAGGATTATGTGGATGAGCGACTTAAAGATCCTGAACAGGTATCAGTAGAACAAGATGAAATAGAAAAATTGTATCGGGCAATAAAATCCTTAAAACAAAGTTATCAAGACGTTATTTTTCTTCGGAGAATTGATGAAAGTTCGATTAAAGAAACTGCGTTTATTTTGGGCTGGACGGAAGCGAAAGTGAAGGGGATGTCACAGCGAGCATTTAATGCGCTGAAAGAAAAGATGCTAGAGAAGGAAGGTGAGTATAGTGCAGGAACTTGATAATTTATTTAGTCGTCTAAAGAAGGTAGAACGCCCAACTGGTGCAAAGGAAAAAACGCTTCGAAAACTGCAAGGGAGTCGTTCTCGTAAACGTCGCTTTGTCATCCCATCAATTTTTACGGGGGTTCTTGCCGTTGCCGTACTCCTATTTATAATGATGAATATGGAGAAAGAAGTCAGTCCCTATTCACCAGGTTTTTCAGTGGGTTCGGTGGATAAAAGTTTTATAATGCATTCTGTTAGTAATCGTGAGTTTAATCCAGAACCGGTGGATCCTTTGGGTATGGTTGAAATTAAAGATAATCCTGTATGGCATGACAAGGTGAAGAAGGTATTGGAGACGATGAGTGAAACTGACACTTTGCCAGAAGGGATGGCTCTATATGATCTTGGCGTATATTCCGGGGAGCAACTTTATCGATTTAAAATTTGGACTTCAAAAGACGGGCTGACAATTAAAGACATGGATAGTGAAATTCATTATGTAAGTACAAGTGCAGAAACAGAAAGTTTTTTGGGGATGGCAGAAGAATTCTTGGACACATTAAAAACGCCGCCGTTGGATGAGGGTGAAATAGAAGACCAAGACAAAGACGAAGATAAAGATAAAGATAAAGATAAAGATACAGAAGAAGAGACGGATAAAGATAAAGAAGATGAAACAAAAGTTGAAAAAATCCCTACAATGGGTCTAAGTAAAGAAGAGTTAAAAACTCTTTTTAATCATGACAAGCATGAAGTCAGTGTCAAAATTGGCAACCTGGAGGAATCCGCTGATGGAAGCACCGTCAACTACCACTTTTATCATGAAAAAAATGACGGGAAACCGTGGAGCAATATAGAAATGACTAGCAAAAATGATCCTATAGAAAACGAACTCACAAATATTGCCCTCTTTGGAGAAGGCGTAGATTATGACTCGCACACTTTATATTATTTCTTAGAAATTCTACATGATGTTTTACAATTGCCAGTAAGTATTGACGAATTTGTGGATTTAACTGGATTGTATCCGGGTGAAAAAGTTCAGCAACTCGATGAACAGTTTAATTTAGACAGATTCACCTTTACTTCTAAAGTTTCTAAGGAAGGAATGCGGTTTGTAATAGAACCAACAAAATAAAATTATTTAAAGGGAACAGGTCTTTTTCACACGACTAATCTGTGTCCCTTTTTCTTTTATTAATTGTTGTTCCATTTCCAACAATCGGTCAAGGCTATGGAGCAGTATAGTTATGGTATTATGCTGAAATTAGGATAGTTTGTCGATATGAAACTTATTCGTTCAACGAACGTAGATAAATAAGAGATTATTAGTAGATAAATTGAGAGATTTGTAATAGAACTGTGCAATGGCTATTGAAGAAAAGATATACGGTGCTTATCTTCCATGAAATTTAAGCAAATGACCTCTATTCGATACAGCTAAAAAGAAAAATAAAGAGGTGGTTGCTTTGAAAGTTTGGGAGAAAGTCATTGTTGTATTAGCAATGACTTTG
Source organism: Sporosarcina sp. Y1009 (assembly GCF_057669865.1). Lineage (NCBI taxonomy): Bacteria > Bacillati > Bacillota > Bacilli > Caryophanales > Caryophanaceae > Sporosarcina > Sporosarcina sp. Y1009. The sequence goes on from NZ_JBYHFO010000005.1 coordinate 190,944, forward strand.
TTGATAGTCGGTTCAGTGGCGGTTTTTTTTGGAGGTATTTTTTTCAGTCTTGCAGGCTTTTTCTCCTTAATCGGCGTGACCTATGACTCGTTGGGATCCTTGTTTCTGTTTGTGCTTTATTGTTTTTTGATAGGACTTGTTTTTGAGGTTATCGAAAAAGTTATCTTGTATTTTGTTGTGAAGACAAATTTGCACAAAAAGGAGAAATTCCTTTGGATTATAGTTATTAAGTTAGGTTTAACTTGGATTGTTATCCATATCGTTAATGACTTAATGACTACAGTCACCTTATCCACTTTAGCAGAAATTTTGACTGCTCTTCTTATTGTCAGTGTGGATATCGTATTTGATGATGATAAAGCATGGAGAAAATCTAACGATTGACAACCCTAATATTTGGAATGATAGCGAATGGCTAAAGAAGTTAAACAGTAAACAGATTGAATTTTCGGGTTCAACTCGATAAACGAGAGTAGGGCGCTTTTGGCCGAATAATATTTATAAATAATAAAAAATGCTGAATAAATATTCAGCATTTTTGTCGTTGTTATTAAACTAATCCTATCTTTTAGAAGAAAATTAGAAGTAATGTTCCTGCGATAAAACAATAATAAGTAAAATAAATGAGTTTCCCTTTTTTCATGATGTCCATAAACCACTTCATCGCAAAATAGGTCATAATAAGTGTTGCGATAAATGTAGCTAAATATGGAATGACTAATTCAGCCTTATTCGGTTCATTTAGAAAATCAGTAGAACCGAGTATTACGCCGCCGAGGCTCACGGGAATATACAACATAAATGAGAACCGAAGTGCTGTATCTGGTTTCAGACCAACAGCAACTGCTGTAATAATTGTTGCACCTGAACGACTAATCCCCGGGGTTAATGCGACAGCCTGACCTAAACCGACTATGAAAGCATCCTTAATTGTAAGATCACTTTCGTCTTTATGTCCTTTCAAATTGCGAATGAACCACAAGGCAATCCCTGTTACAAAGAGCATCAACGCAATCATTGTCATGCTAACATTTTCTGCGATATAGTCACTTAATAGTACCCCAAGAACACCTGCTGGAATGGTACCAACACCAATAAAGAAAACAAAACGAAAGTCACTCTTATAACGATTTTCTTTCGTCTTCACATAAAGAATTGAATTTCCTGCTAGTCTTGCAATATCTTTTCTATAGATAAAAAGAATCGCAAATAATGAAGCTGTATTCGTTAGTATAGCAAAAGTAAATCCTTGATCACCAAGCCCCAAGATTTCACTTGCAATCATTACGTGGCCGCTTGATGACACGGGGATTGGTTCTGTAAAGCCCTGTACGAGTCCGATAATAATCATTTTGATGATTAATATAAAGTCTAATTCTCCCATTGTACCTCCTGATAAACCATGAATTTATTTATATATGAAAAAAGTGGTGTTTCCAGATTGTAGTTCAACCAATCATTTATTATACCGCCAATCCTTATAAATATCTATTCAAGTTTTCCTGGAGAGTAGCCTGAAGTGACTTTATGGTATTTTGAATTTTTGCCTATAGGATTTTAATAGTATTAAAAGACGCTACCTATGAGTCTTTGTAGGCGCGTCCGTTAATAACAACGTATTAATATTTACTTCTCCGACTAGTTAATAAAATTTTCGGCCTTATTAACTAAATCTACTTTTGCATCTTCCGTAATATGTTTTTGCATGGGCTTATTGTTTATATGTTTTAAGAACTTCTCTATAAACTCTGCTGCTTTTCCAGTTGATCCTTTATTTAAATGATGTTCAGCTTGTTTTAGGCTGTTTTGTAGTTGGTTAACCAATGGCCCTCTTACCTCATTGGTATCAATATAAGCCGCTAACTGCTCGGCCAATTCAGCTAAAAGTAACTCTGCTGATTGTTCTGGTGCCTCGAGTACGACAACATTTACCACCGTTTCCAACCCATCCGGATTAAGAATGCTCGGCGATAGCTCTAATGCGCCATTGAAGACATAAACGCCTGATTTGTTCCCATCATATGCTGGGTGACCATTATTCCAGGTCACGGATACATCTACGGTGGTATCATCACTTAAAGTTACTTTGACCGTTTCCGGTAAATTCACTTCTTCTTTTTTTGTACCAAACTCAACTTCTAAAGGATTTAACTTTTCAATTTCAGTTATGTGTAATTCCGCAGGTGTATCCTTTGGAAGTTTAAATAATTTTGAACCATTTACATAATAAATATCTCCATTGTCTGCCATTGTCATTAAATTGACTGTGGTTCCAGGTAACATTTCTTTTGACTGTAATGTTTCTGGATCGATCGCGAATAATTTTCGTCCAATTGTTGTGTACATTAACCCATCGTCACTAAAGCGAATATAATATGGACGATATTTGCTTGTACTATATGGTGACCGGGTAATGACTTTACTCTTAACAATTTCCAATGTGTTGGGATTCATCGCGAATATTGCTGCATCGAACCCATTTGTAGAATCAATAAAACCATCTAAGACACCCCAAATGAGCCCATCAGGTCCTACTGATAAATCACCAACAATTCGTACAGGCCCCTCTACACCATCTATTTCTGGCACAACTGATTGTTCAATTTCTTCTGTTTCAGGATTAAAGCGAAATACGATGGCTTCATCTTGTAGGGGAGGTGGGTTTACACTACCGCTACCACTAAATACAGTTGTGCTTCCAAATAGTTTACCCTCATGGTATGCCAAACCAATCACGGTACGATTATCAGCAATATTAGGGAAAGACGTTGATGTCACGCCATTAACTTTTCCTGTAATCTCATCTTTCGTTTCTTCCATAATCGTCAGTGAGCCCTCGAAAGTACCTCCAGACGGGAATGTTCCGATAAATAATTTATCATCACCGCTTGTCATGACATATGGACGGTTTTGGTCTTCAATTTGTAAGGCTAAGCCTGGATTCCCCCAACCGAATTGATTGTATTCGATTGGTTCATCTAAATTCATACGGTACATTTTTGCGCCCGTATACGTACCAAAGTAAACGGAGTCATTAAAGAAACCAATACTTTCAGCTTGATGGAACGACGGATAATCGTGGATGATTTTATCCTCAGCAATATCATAAATGCTCATACCACGCTGGAAACCACCCATGTAAAGCAGTCCGTCTTTATGTTCCAAAGTGTTGATTTGTGTTCCAATTACCGGAAGATCCGCTACATGTGTAGAATACATGCCATCCATTGGATCAAATATAAGGGTTTCCCCGTATGCAGCCATGCTAAATAGTACTTCTCGGTTAGCAAACTGGCCACTTGTTGGCGTTAGCCATTGATGTATCTTAAAGGCTGTATCTGGCAAGGGTTGCTGAATGCTAGCGACTTTCGCTACTTCATCTAGCAAAATATTATAGCTGAATAATGCTTCGCCAACTTTATAGTAGACGATGTCTGGCTCAGCTTGCGACGGCGGCGATATTTTGTTTTGGAATTCAATTGTGCGAATGTATTCATAGGTATCTTCCTTCAAAATATGCACTTGGTCTCCTGCATAAACAAATAAGTGGCCGCTATACACATCAATCTCTGAAAGCATGCGCTTTGTTCCGGTTATAGTAGGTATATCGATTTCGATTATTTCACCCGTTTTGCGATCATACCGCATTAAATGTGCATATTCCCCAACACCGATATAGACATAATCATCTGTTACACCTAAGCCGCGTGCATAATTCTGGCCTTCTTTTGCAATCCCTAAATCTTTGAATTTATTTTCCGCAATATCATATTCAAAAACTTTCCCTTGGTTACTAGAGTGAAAAGTACTTCCGTATATTTTCCCGTCATTACTTGCTTTGATATCGTACATAGTTGTGTTACCTGTTGGGTTAGTCCCAAGCATTTCAATTTCCATTTCAGTCACTAAATACCGATAAAGTTTACCAGAAGAAGCAAAGTAAATATTACCATCTGAACCTTGATCGATTCCCCAAATCGTATCACCGGCTCCAGTGACGCGTTCTGTAAAAATCTCTTCTCCTGTTAAGGCATCGACAACAGTAAAGGCGCTAGGGCTCCCTTGCGTTGTAATATAATGATATAGCTTACCGTCAGGACCAGTTCCAAATGTTGCTGCCTGTGACAAACCAATTTTCACCTTTTCTCCTAGATCCTGAACTTCATCTCCATAAGGGACGTCGAGTTCATCTTCCTTTAACGTTACTTTTTTGGCGAATTCAACATCATCTATATAGACTAATGTCCCCGCTCCTGCTGGAGATTTATAAAACCAAATCTCTGCGAATGCTGCCTCTGATGGGGCATACACTTCCAATTGTTCCTCATTCCATACTTTTGGTGTATTGGCTAGAATATTACCTTCTGCACCAGGAATTGCCGCGCCACTATGCGTAAAGTATTTAACATATATCCGAACACTTTTCTCAGCTGCATATACTTGCGTTGTTAAACGATAAAAGTTTCCGCCTTCAATGGGAATGCGATTACTTTTTAATTCGATCCCTTTTTTGGGGCTCTGATCTTCTAACTTAATGCTTTGTGTACCGGATTTTACAAACTGGCTATCCGTTTCAGCTACTGCTTCTGTTAACAGACCATCATCTGGTCCAATAATATTAATGGTCCAGCCTGGAAAAGAACCGTCTTCATTTACTTCTTCAAACCCCGGATTTTCAATTATTATGGGTTCAAATTCTATATTATCTAGTGCTTGTCCTTTTGGTATCTGTGGAATCATACTAGGCAAGGCTAACATGATTAGCATCATAATTATCGCAATTTTTTTCAGTTTCATAAGTTCACTCCTCGCATATTTTTACTAGATAAGTAAATCAAGTAATCCATTGATAGCGAGTATCACTTGGATTACTTGATTGTTTACCTACTTCAAAACTGATCTATTAAAAAGGTAATGTTGTCTAACAAGGACTGCTTAACAGTTGGTTCATTCACTGGTTGCCACTTTTCAACATGTTTTTTCATGACGTTTAAATGATGTTGCGCTTGGTCGGTGCGTCCACTTTCTTCATGATGACGAACTTGTTTTAATTGATTGGTAAGCTGTTTATATAAGTTATGCGGTATTTGTTTTTCTTCATATAAGCTTTCAATTTGTGCTTGTAAAGAATCAAGCGTAATAACCGGTGATTCAGCCTTAATTACAGGCAGTTTATATAAATCAGCTCCATCTGCATAATAAATATTTCCCTCACTATCCAAGTCCATTAGATTAACTGTATGAGGAATGATTTGTTTGCTCGCCATTGTCTCTGGATCGATGACAGTGAGTTTTCTACCTGCTGTTGTATAGAGTAAACCTTGGTCATCCCAGCGAATATAGAAGGGACGCCATGAACTTCCAGCAGCAACCCCCGCATAAATCTCCGTACTCTTAATCACTTCTTTTGTGTCAGGATTCATAGCGAAAACAACTGAATTATTTGTTCCTTCACTACTGAGTCCGTATGCAATGCCCCAAAGATTGTTATCAGGGCCGATAGATAGTTCACCAATCATTTTTGGAGCTACTAATCCTTCTACTTCCAATTCGAATACGTCATACGCATCTGAACGCGTATCATAGGCAAACATTTTTGCCTTGTCTTCCGTGGGATTAATTCCCAAGCCACCAGCAGTTGTCGATCCTCCGAAAAGAATGCCATCTAGGTAGGCTAATCCAATGATACTTTGATTTTCAATGACGTTTCTAGTGCTCGACCACTCATCAGTTATAGAATCATAGATTGCTAAAGAACCACCTAGTTTTCCATAATCTGCAATCGTTCCAACGAATAACTTATTATCGCCAGATGTAAATGTAAAGGGTCTACTTTGGTCATCTGGAATACCATAAACCATTTCAGGATTATCTCCTGTTACCCCGCCGTTGTAGGAATAGGGTAGATCCGGGTTGTACTTATAAATACGCGCACCGCCGTATGTGCCTAAAAATACATCTCCATTCAGAAAACCAATTCCCTCTACTTGGTGTGGATCTCTTTCACGTAGAATATATTCATCTTTGGCTGTATCGAATAAGCCAAATGAGCCTTGATAGCCACCCATATAGATAGCATTATCCGGTCCCATTTCTAAGCTTTGAATCGCAAGTCCCTGCATTTCAGCTTCTGGATAGGTGACCGATAATTCATTTGTCTGTGGATTATAATTTGCGTATTCTAGTTGATGATGGAACATAGCGAGCACATCATTACCTTCATCATCTTTTATCCATTCCATTGCTTTAAGTGCGGATCCTGGTAATTGAACTTTAGGCTCCACTGCTTGCATACTTTTGTTTTCCATGTGATAAGTCCAAAGTTCACCAGTCTGTTTATCTCTAAAATAAATGAGATTTTCATCATAAGGTGATGGGGAAGATATTAATCCATCAAATGTGTGTAGATCTTCCCAGTACATCTCATGTACCACTTCACCTGAAGCGATATCCACTGTGAGTAAAGAGGTGCCATAAGCTACAAATAAATACTCGCCATACTCCCAGATATTAGAGACTGATGTTTGTTCTCCAGTAATAGGGAGCTCGATTTCCGTTTTTTCTCTCGTTTCTCTGTTCATTTTATGTAAGGAAGCAGTCGTTCCTATTCCTACATATAGATTTTCATCTGTGACCCCGATTCCTCTAGCATAAAGTTGTCCTTCTTGAAATGTTCCTAAATCGATAAATTCCTCCGTCGCAATATCATATTCAAATACTTTCGCATTCGGATAGGTTGCGCCGTAGATCTTACCGTCATCTGTTGATTTTAATTGCCATACCCAGTTATCAGAGGGGTTCTTTCCTACTTTGTCTAATCTTTTTTCGTCGACCACATATCGATATAAAATCCCGTCAAATGTTCCTGAAAAATAAACATTTCCATCGGCACCAACTGTCATTCCCCAAACAACATCGCTGCCTGGTAATGATTCTGTATATACGACTTCTCCAGTCACTGCATCAGCTGCATAGAAAGTAGCCGGATCTCCATTGATGGCATAATAAACTTCCTTGTCACCAATAGCGACGCCTTGTGCTTTTGCTGCTAAAGCTGCTGGGCCTAAGTTTATTGGTTCCCCATATTCAAATGGTAGGTCTAATTCAGTTGAATGATCCGTTTCGGCAAAAGAAGTTTTCGTAAACGCTGCAGGTGTTAATAAAGAAACGAACATTAATAGCGTCAATCCAAGTAGAAAAGCTGGTGAAATGATCTTTTTCATTATTACATCTCCCTTTAATAGGTCTATTAGCATTTTTTAATAAAGTAACATGTAGATGTTTTAGAAATCTCCCCCCTAGATTACTAAGGGGGGCATCTCACTATGTCTTATGTTGTTTCTAGTACACTAGTTCATCAGTTCATCCAATAGTTAATTAGGCTTTCGGCTTTTCTCTCTAATTCGGCTTTTGCTTCCTCATTAATATGTTTTTGCATTGGCTTGTTGTTTAGATGCTTTAAGAACTTCTCAACAAAGTCCGATGCCTTATGATTTGAGCCTTTATTTAAATGATGTTCAGCTTGTTTTAGACTATTTCTTAACTGATTTACTAATGGCCCGCTAACTTCTCCTGACTTGATATATTCTTCTAACTGTCCTGACAAATCAGCTAGCGTTGGATTCGTCGGCTCCTCAACTTCTTTTTCCAACACAGTAATATTTACTACTGCTATCAATTCATCAAGATTGCTAATATCTGTATCCAATCTACCTGTAAATGTATATGTCCGAGAGACTAGACCATCGTACATTGGCTCGCCATCATCCCAAATGACATCTACATTTGTTGTGTCCCCATTATTTAGGCTAACTTTAATTGTTGACGGGAGTTCGATGTCAGATCTTTCTGTTCCATATTCAACAGAAACATCTGCGAGTTCTTCCACTTCTACGATATTCGGTAACTCTTCTGAGTAAACATAAACATCATCATAGTAAGCATTTGATACCCAAGCAATTGAACTCGACAACAACACGCGAATATATCTTACATTTTCATGTGGTGTAAAGGTGAATTCACCTTGTATCCATTCTCCTCTTGGATGCTCAAACGTCGTACCTAGTCCGAGATAATCACTCAGTTCTTTTCCATTCGCATCAAAATAACGAACTTGATACATTGTTCGACTACTACTAAAATCATTACCTGTGATAGGATTTTTTAATGGTTCTCCTAAATAAACACTTACACCTGCTGTATACTCTTTGCCAGATTCAACTTCAAGCAAATCTGACTGCAATACTGCATATCCTGAAGTCGTGGCATCCCTTAGGCTGACACTATTTTGCCCAGATAATGCTTGTTCCTGCGTAAGTTCGAGCGATGTATGTTCATCCTCAATCCTTACTGACCAACCAGGAATTTCGCTATCAACTAAGTCACTCTCAAAATCGGCATTTTCAATATCTAAATATACTTTTACAGGTATTTCTGGATCAATTTGTCCTTCTTCTTCAACAATCACTTGAATACTTGCGGTTATACCATCTGGATTTTCGATGTCAGTTTCCAAACTACCTGTAAATGTATAGATTCCGATAGTTTCTCCGTTATATATTGGTTCACTATCATTCCATCTTACATCTACATTCATTGTAGTCCCATTACTAAATGTCACTTTAATTGTAGATGGTAGATTGATATCAGCTTCTTTCGTGCCTTGTACGACTGTGATATCACTTAGTTTTTCAACACTACGAACTGTTATTACTTCTTCCGGTTTAACGATTACATTAACAGTTGCTTTCACATCTGCTGGATTGTTCAAGCTCGTCTCGAGTGTTCCTATAAATGTGTAACTTCCTTCCGTCAGGCCATCATATGCTGGGTTTCCATCACTCCAACTGACAGCCACGTTAACGATGTCGCCATTATTTAGTGTCACATTAGCCGTTGATGGTAAGCTGATGTTATCTTTTTTAGTTCCATAATCTACTGCAATATCATCTAGATCGGCAACATCAAGAATGCTTGGTAGTGTTTCTGTATAAACATAGACATCATCATAATAAACGTTTGATACCCAAGCAATCGAACTTGTCAATAGCACACGAATATATCGCACATCATTATGAGGCGTAAATGAGAATTCGCCTTGTATCCATTCATCTCTTGGGTGCTCAAATGTGGTACCCAAACCTTGGTAATCACCAAGTTCATTTTGATTTTCATCGTAATAGCGAACCTGATACATTGTTCGACTACTGCTATAGTCATTACCTGTTCCAGGGTTTTTTAGTGGGTCATCTAAATAGACATTAACCCCTGCTGTATATGTTTTACCTGGTTCAACTTCAAGTAAATCTGACTGTAATGTTGCATATCCTGCTGTCGTAGCATCTTTTAGACTGATACTATTCTGGCCAGATAATGCTAGATTTTGGGATAGACCAATTGATGTATGTTCATCTTGAATTCTTACTGACCAGCCAGGAATTTCGCCATCAACCAGATCACTTTCAAAATCAGCATTTTCTATATCTACATAGGATTTTACTGGATCACGGTCTTTAATTGTAATTGTATGGGCTGGTAATGTTGTTCCCATATATGACATGTTTATCGTAACCACTCCAGCTTTTTTAGGAATGATAGACCCGTTTTCGATTTGAACTAATGCTGGATCAGAAATTTCAAAGTCCACTTTATCGGTTACATCAAGTGTCCACCCATAAAAATCAGCTTCTACAAGCATTTCTTCTGGTTCATGAACTGTTAAAGTATTGGGTGCAGCTAAACTTATATTTTCAGGCTTTTCCGCTAGTTTTTTAAATACTCTTGTTGCTTGCGAAAAATAAATGTCATTCTCATTTGTTAATGAAAATATCGTTACATTATCGACTAATTTTTTACTTTCCATTGTTTCTGGATTAATGACTGTTAATGTGTCTGCAACATTCGTGTATAAGAGACCGTCCAATCCCAAATATTGTTTCATTGGTCTCCAACGTCCATAATTTGTTACAGCTGGATAGACATTTTTGGATTTCGCTACTTCATATGTGTCTGGATCAAAAGCAAAAACAAATCCATTTGCTACTCCCCAGATGTAACCATCAGTACCTACAGTCAAGCCTGTAATCATTGGTACTGTATTGCTTAAACCATCTAATTCAAGATCCCATTCATGAATTTTCATTTTTGATTCCATATCCCAGGCAAACAGTTTTGCTTTGCTAGCAATTGGATCTGCACCTAGACCGCCATGAATTGTTGTTGATCCATATACAATTCCATCTTTATAGGCTAATCCTGCAACACTCTGATTTTCTACAATATTTCGGTACACATCAAATACTGGTTCACCTGTTTCTTCAGATTCTTTGGGATCATAAACTGTTAGTGCGCCACCATGTTCTGCATAGTCAGGGATTGTTCCAATTAATAATTTCCCTCCGCCTTCCTTTAGAACAAATGGACGATCTTGTTTTTCACCTACATCAAATAAGAGGGGAGGCTTTTTATCATCTATAGATTCATTTGTATCCCAACCAAATATTTCCGCACCCGTGTAAACACCGGCATACATTGTGTCTCCTACACTACCAAATCCTTCTGCCTGACCGATGTTAAACAATGATAAAGCATCATTATTTTCCGGGTCATAGATTGCTCCTTTTGTGCCCATATAGCTACTTATATAAACCTTTCCATCTGGCCCTGTTTCCATAGCTTGTAGATTTATTGCTTGCCCCTCGACAAGGGAGCGCATGGAAACCCGTGTATTAGTTGCAGGATCTGAAAGGATAACCTTACCGTCATATGAGATAGTTACCATTACTGGTCCATCGAAATCTGGTTGGTTTTTAACATCCATCCACTTGCTGTTTCGAATGGAACCATCAAATGGCATGGCAACTCTTTCTTCTAGTGTTTCCACATCAATTTCCCACATATTTCCGTCTTTTTTATTCGTATATACTTTTCCATTATGTTCCCCTGTCACAGCCATAAGTCCACGAATATTTGTTAAGCCTTTTTCTCGCCATTCTTGCTTGTTTAAATCATAGACATGCATTGTCGAAGGGCCGTTGAAGAATGCAAATAAATAATCACCGGCTACTGTCATGCCATATACAAAACCCATTTGATGATATTTACCTTGGTAAATAGCATCTTCAGGAGAGCCTGGTAGTTCTATCCGCTCTACCTCTTTTGTTACTGCATTAATCTTAAATACACGACCATTTGTTGAACCTGTCCCCGCATATACATGTCCGTCATAATAGGCAATTGACCGAATATAGTCTTCATTATTATCAACCGCTTCACCTAATAAATTGGTTATCGTCAGTGTATCTGCATCAATTTTAAAAACTTGACCGCCTATAGATGCAGAATAAATTCCACCATAAACATTGCCATCCGGATCGGAAGTCAATGACCAAATGGAACTCGTTCCATGAATAGGTATACCTAGATCGATAACTTCTTTAGTTTCGGGCGAATAAACAAACATTTTATTTGAAGCGCCTATATACACACGTCCATCTGGTGTGATGACATGTGCCCAAGAATTAGAAGCTCCTTCTAGTGGATAGGAATTAATTAGGCGTTGATTATCGATATCGATAACATTAAATCTTGCCCAGTCACCCGAAGATGCACTTCCTGTGACAGTTGTATAAACCACATTTGCACCATTTTCTTGACCATAAACTGCATCAATTGTTTGTGCCTCTTGGACTGGTGTTCCTAGATCGATTATTGACTGATCCATATTTGTGACAGCCGTTCCGCTATTTTCTGCAGCGAATGTGATTTGTGCAATTCCAAAAAAACTTTCAAATAGGAGCATAAAAATAAGACTGCATGATACAAATGATCGTTTACTAAACATATATTCCTCCTTATTTAAAGGTGCCCTTTAGCTTAACTCTAAAGGACACTTGTTTATTTAATTCAACCACGTGTTAATTAGGTTTTCAGCCATACAACTTAATTCATTAGATTCAAAATAACTTTTCTCAAAATTGATTAAATCTAGATTTCCCCCTCTAGTTCATTATCTAGAAGGGGAAATTCCAGGACAATTTATTGTCTTAAGAAATCAATCTGATGTAATAATGCTTGCTTCGCATCTTGCTCATCTGGCTGCCACTTTTCAACATGTTTTTTCATGACGTTTAAATGATGTTGCGCTTGGTCAGTTCGTCCTTTTTCTTCATGGTGACGAACTTGTTTTAATTGATTGGAAATCTGTTTATATAAGCTATGAGGTAGTTGTTTTTCTTCGTATAAGTTTTCAATTTGTGCTTGTAATGAATCCAGCGTTATGACAGGGTCAGCCTCGGTTACTTCAACTTTCATTAAATAAGGACCTTCGGCGTAATAAATATGCCCGTCGTCTCCTAACGTCATCAACTCAGTCGATGCTAGTGTGTAAGATTCTAATGTCTCAGGATTAATGACAGTGATTTTACCTGCTAAAGTGGTATACAGAAAACCATCTTCACCAAAGCGGAGGTGTATTGGTCTCCATCTACCTCTATCTTTTACTTCAGGATAGATGTTTCTGTGTTTTTCAATTTCAAGTGAATCTGGATTCATAGCAAATATTGTTCCATCCGCTGCACCCCAAATTAATCCGTCTGGGCCAAGGGACATTCCGCTAATCCTTCTAGGCTGCATGGAAACACCAGGAATTTTTGGAACAAATTCTTCTATTACTTCGCCTTTATCAATATCCCAAACAAATAATTTTGCTGCAGCTTCTGTTGGTACAATACCTAAACCACCATCTACAGTTGTAGATCCGTAGACTTTACCATCCTTCTCCGCAAGCCCAACAATGGACTGGTTATGGATCACGTTTTCGTAAACGACTGTATTCTCTATTGATGTCGGGTCAAGTACTGTTAAAGACCCACCTAATTCTCCATAATTAGGAATCGTTCCTATATAAATCTTATTATCAATTGGCGTCATCATAAATGGACGATCCTGATTAGGTATTTGGTAAATTTGTTTTAGATTATTTTCAACGGGCTTTGTGACATCCATCTCAAAGATAGAAGCGCCAGAATAAACACCAAAGTACATTTTGTTACCTAAGGAAGCCATCCCCTCAGCTTGTCCCAAAGAGAACGATTGTGTTTCATGAGTTGTTGGATTATAGACAGCCGCTTTTCCGCCCGGATAGCCACTTACATAAAGGTTACTATCGGGGCCTTTTTCCAATGTTTGGATGGGGATTGGATTTCCCACGATTGGATATAATGTTGATTTCACCTTTTTGGTTTCTAAATTCATATAAGAAACTTGACCGCCAAACTGAACGGTAACAAGTGATAAACCAGGTAAATCTGCATCGCCACTTACTTCAACCCACGTTGTATTTCGTAAGAAAGTACCGAACACAACACCAGTATCTGTTATGTCTAGTGTTGCTAGATTTATTTCTTGTAAACGAGCACCCTGTAAGAAATATGCTTTATCCTCACCTGGTTTGCCCTGAATTAACCGCAAACCTTTGTTATTTAGATAATACTTTTCGCTCCATTCTTCTAATTCGGTATCGTAAAATAATAAGGCATTATTCCCGCCACCAATACCTGCTACTATATATTTTCCAGCAGTATCTAACTGCCATATATTCGTGCTTCCAGCTATTGCTGCTTCGGGTAATTCAATTTTTTCAAATTCACCCGTTTCTACATCTAATTTAACCAAATAGCCATCTATGCCTATACCAAGATATAAATAACCATCATGATATGCAGTACTACGGGAATAGTTTTGTCCTGGAGCAACACTTCCGTAGTCTTTCATTTCGCCAGTTTTAGGGTCATATCGTCCAGCTTTTGCATTTGGATATGAACCAAAATAGACTCGACCTTCCTCGTCATAAGACAGTCCATAGACGACTGACTCTCCGATGCCACCTAGATTTTTCAATTCCTTTGTTAGTGGTGAATATTCATATAGATTTCCATTTCCACCTATATAAACAGCGCCATTTGGAACTGTTATATGTGTCCAAGAACTTTCCGAACCTTCTAGGCTAAATGTTCGAAGCACCTCTTTGCTTGCAAGATCAACCACTTGGAAAATAGCAGGATTGCCCGTTACAGTCGTATACATAACGTCTCTTCCATCCTCATTACCATACGTTGAATCATAAATTGCGACACTTTCAATTGGAGATCCTAGATTAATTGGGTCACCAAATTGCAATCCCTTCTGGCTATGCGCAGATACATGATCATTTGTTAGGGTAGAAAACACCACAAGCATTAGTGCAAATAACGTAATTAAATATTTACGCGCCTTCTTCATTGTCATTTTTTCTCCTCTTTTCTTTTTTGTTTCTTTCCAATTTTATGAAAACGCTTTCGTGGTTTAGAATAGCACCGTGTTCTGGTATAGACAAGTCTTTATTAAGTCTTTATTTCAGACAAGTTAAATTAGTCTAATGATTACGAATTTAGTAGTCGTAAAGTCTAAAAAGTGTTGTTCCTACAGTTCTTTCGGCCTGCGCGACATTACCTATACTGTATGTTTGTAGGGGTTTATTAAGTGAAATGATAGAAAGTCTTTCATATTCTGACGACTAAGAGGGATACAAAAAGCATGGAAAAAAAGAGACTAAAACCATTGAGGTTAACCCGTTCGGTTCACTGGTACAAAATAGGAAACAACAAGCCAATCAACATCATATTAGATCGTCAATTCGCAGTGCTTTTTCGTTTAACAAGTAATGAAAAAAACTCTTAAATCACAATTAGATAAGGTGATAAAATTCGGAATTAATAGATAATTTTGACTAACGATGGTATAATAGAATTAAGGAGATATTTCTAACTACAGTAACAGGTAGGTTAATGAACAAATAATTAATGGGATTGCGTGAGAGTTAAAAAAGGTCGGGGGGTGTAGGATATATTAGAGATTTCACAAACTAACGAAATGTTTTACATCCTAATATACTGTTTCATTATTTTATGGATAAACATTGAATATTTAATAGAACATAAAAAAATAAAAGAAGGGCTATCCGGTATTACTTCTGAAGAAGAGTTCGTTATAACACCCAGTAGTATTTCTGTGATGTTATTTGGTTTAATGTTTAACTTTATTAGAAGATGGTTGATATATTTATTAGCCATCGTTATTACAGGGAATTTATTTGTGATTATTATTGCAGCAATTTTATTTTTATTTAGTTTGTATGATAGTTTATTTAATTATAGTTTAGAAAAGGTAAAAAACTCGAAGCTAGGATCAGACCTTATAGTTATAGATACGATAGCCATCACCAGTTTTGTAATCTATCTTTTTACTTTAATTATCGACTAAAGGATTATTTAGTTCAATTAGACACATAAACCAACAGTAGCTTTAACATAGACATTAGCAGTGCTATAATGAAAATTGTAGTTCTGTTAATCAGCTTGTCAACAGGGCGTCCAACATTCATAAACGTTGATAGATAGGCAAAAGGAAAGAGTCCAATTCAGATGCGGATTTGGACTCCTTTTGTGTGTTTAATTTAGTTTTTGTACCACTCAACTGAACGGGTTACCATTGAGGTTTATTGTCCCTTTTCGTGTGTTTATTCCGGTCAGTTATTTTTAATATAGGTCAGTCCGTGAGTATCTTGGAAAACGTTTAACGCTTAAAAGACAAGCCTTCTTCTTCCAAAGCAGCCCGAAGTGTGGGGATGGATGCGGGGCCAATGCCATGGAATTTCAAAATCTCTTTTTCACTATACGCTGATAACTGTGGCAGCGAATGGATCCCGTTATGTTCTAATGCTCGTCTTGCTGGTGCGGATAGTCGTGATAAAAATCCACTTTCAGGTTTGCGTTTCTGCTCGCAAATCGGGCAGGTTGGACAATCGCTGCTTTTATAATAATTGTGGCCCTTGTCGCAAGTTCTCAATTCTTTGTCTGTCTTCATGATAGAAAAGTCTCCTTTAGCTCTAATTTTAACATCTTACATACTTGCGTTTGAAACCAAGCTTATCTTTATCTACTTGTTTTTGTATGCCTTCAGAAGCGTTTAGGAAACTGTTTTTCTTCTTGTCCCGTTTGACTTCTACGATACCTACTGCTTTGGCGGTCTCGACGGCTTTTTCATGGAGAGGTAAATATGAGATCCCGACAGTGGTTAGAAAGTTATTCATAGAGGCTTTCGTGCGTTCTGGTGAATCGTGGATTGTATTTTCGACGAGATCGAGCATATTGGAAATCTTGCTTTCC
The DNA here is from genome assembly GCF_057669865.1 of Sporosarcina sp. Y1009. Lineage (NCBI taxonomy): Bacteria > Bacillati > Bacillota > Bacilli > Caryophanales > Caryophanaceae > Sporosarcina > Sporosarcina sp. Y1009. Next base: position 207,149 of record NZ_JBYHFO010000005.1, read on the forward strand.
GAAAACTCAACGTCTTTTCGATTGCCTAAAAGCCAACAGTAACAACTCCAGCCTGCTGACATTCTCAGCTCCTCACCGCTTGCAATCCATTTATCAGCAACTTCTTGTGCAATATCCGACTCCGATAACGTTACGGCTACTACAAAATCCGAGAGCATATAAAAATACGCTGTATCTATCCAACGATCATAATCTGACTCGGTCATAGCGTTTGGGTCTGCGATAATGCCTGCAAAGTACATAGCATCGTAGTTCCCTGTGGCATATAGTTCGTCAGCTAACTGCTGATTGATTTTTATTTTCTTCGAGAGTGGTTTCATAGCGCCCGTTGCTACGCCGAAAACCGGCTCGTATGCACCATTGGAAATATACATTTTTTTCATTCGTTCCTTGCCAAGGGCTTCAAGTTCCTGCATGACGGTTTCTAAATCCATCGTTAGCACTTCCTTTTTGGTGTTTTTCCCTTAAGTGGGGGGTGTTATCGTTTTGCATATATACAATTGTAACTGATTTTGTCTATTTTCTTTTGAAATTGTATGCAAATATAGAAAGGTTACGATTCCACCATGTATAGAAATCAAGATGGGGAAGGGAGACAGCCCTAGTGTGTGGTTTTACTCTCCCTGAGTTTGAATTGTATGCATCTGAATAATGGGACGCTGGTGAAGAATTTCGAGTAATTGTTCAGCCATGTAATTGGCTGGATGTTGGAATTCGCTGTCGATCCATGCTGTAATCATTCCCCAAATGGCATATGCTTGGTAGCTGGCCATGATGTTGACGTTGATTTTTGTGTGGTTGAGATTATGCGATAAATCTTCGGATATAAGACGTATTAATTCATTACAGACTTGGTTTTGTAAGCCGGTTAGTATGTTTGATTCTCCAAGTAAAGTATAAAAGTTTGCGTGTGCTGCGACGTGTTCAAATATTTTAATAGCTGATGCAGTGAGTTTGCTCACTTCAAAAACAGTAACGTTTTCATAAGGCGCACGGTATGAGGCAGTTAAGTCTTTAATCACCTCATCAATGACTTCTTCTAACAATTGTTCTTTGTCTTGATAATGTTTGTAAAAGGTTCCTCGGTTGAGATCTGCATGATGAACGATGTCTGTGATGGAGATTTTCTTGAAATCATTCGTTTGCATTAAGTCTAAAAGTGCGTCCTTTAGTGAAGTTTTGGATTTTAGAATTCTTCTATCGATTGGCATCAGTTCTTTCAATTCGGGACACCTCCTGGCTATAATTTTAAGTAACTGAACAAAACGACTGGTGACTGTCTAGTAATGAACAATTGCATACGCTTTTGCTGATTGAAGAGAGTAGTCTCTTTAGATTATACTTAAGATGAAAGATATTCAACATCTGTTCATTATCATAAAGTGAAAGCGTAATAAAATGACAATAGGAGGAACTTTACATGAAACTAAGAGACAAAGTAGCTGTTGTAACAGGAGCTGGATCAGGCATGGGCAAAGCGATTGCTGCGCTCTATGCGAAAGAAGGCGCAAAAGTCGTCGTTTCCGATATTAATAGCGACTCTGCAAATGCTGTAGTAGAAGAAATTAAGTCAAATGGTGGCGAAGCAACTGCAATCGTTGCAAATGTTGCGAAAGAGACTGACATTCAAAACCTTATTGACACAACTGTAAGTACTTATGGAACAGTTGATGTATTGGTGAACAATGCAGGGATCATGGATAATTTTGAACCCGCAGGAGATATCGAGGACGATAATTGGGAGCGAATTTTTGCGATCAATACAACAAGTGTTATGCGTTCAACACGTAAAGTGCTGCCAATCTTCTTGGCGCAAAAAGCAGGCGTCATTATTAATATTGCATCAGCAGGGGGAATACAAGGCGCGCGTGCAGGCGCATCATACACAGCTTCAAAACATGCAGTTGTTGGTTTCACGAAAAATACAGGTTTCATGTACGGACCTGAAGGTGTTCGATGTAATGCGATCGCACCAGGTGCTGTTGAAACAAACATTAGCGCTTCAATGACTGGTATTAGCGAATTTGGTATGGGCCGCACTCAAGCAGGACTCGCGATCAATCCACGGATAGGTAAAGCAGATGAGATTGCGAAAGTTGCATTATTCCTTGCGTCCGATGATTCAAGTTTCGTAAACGGCACAGTCATCACAGCAGATGCAGGCTGGACAGCTTATTAATTCTTTTTAGCTACCTGTTCTAGAAACGATTACAATTGTATAATGTGAAAGAAAAATCCCGACTATCTAACGTATGGTCGGGATTTTTTGGATTTTAACCAGATTGCGAATTGCTATACATAAACCATGCACAGACCCATTTGTATGGTCTTTGATTCGTTTAAAAGTTGTCAATAGTAGCAATAAAGACATTCAAATGGTTGCTTGATTGAATGTGTTAAGATGATATCGGATTGAAAGGTACTAATCACTTTTAGGAGGCTTTAACATGAAAAGAATACTAGGTGCAACACTGATTTTTTTGTTAGCATTTTCATCGGTTGGCTATGCACATACCGGTTTGACTAGTTCAACACCAGCTGATGGAGAAGAAGTCACTGAGGATGTTGAACAAATTGTATTGGAATTTAATACAAAGATTGAAACGACCAGTTCAGTGAAGGTCGTCAATGAGATTGAAGAGGAAATGATTATTAATGATACCCAAGTGAGTGACAGTGTAATGACAGCAGATTTCATGTCACCGTTGGATAATGGTACATATACAGTTGAATGGAAGGTTATTGGTGCAGATGGTCATCCGACACAAGGTACTTATTCATTCACGGTAAATCAAGAAGAAATTGAAGAGCCAGCAGTGACTGAAGAACCTGTAGAAACGGAAGAGGTTGAAGAAACACCTGCTGCTCCTGTAGAAGAATCAGTAGAAGAACCTGTTGAGCAGGTAATTGAAGATTCATCAAAAATCGCGTCGAATGATGTACTTGTTGTCATCCTTGTTATTTTATTTACGATAGCTGGCGGATTTATAGGCTGGATCATAGGAAGAAGGCAAAAGTAAATGGTTTGGATTTATATTTCTGAAATTTTATTATATATTTGTTTTTCACTATTAATGGGCGCATTTATCATGCAACTCATTCCGGAGCGGATGAAACCAGAAATACGTATCTCAAAACGCCTGATTCAACTCTCTGTGTTAGGTATTATGCTCTTTTCTGTTGCACCTGTGATGAGATTGGTGCATTTTCTTTATGAAGATATTGGTTTATTTGTCGCGATACAAAATGTTCTCGGTGGTTTTGAAGTCGGAAAGGCTTGGAGTTTCACGGCAATACTAGCAATTTTCTTTTTCCTATTTGTTACGTTTTTCCCAGTATTGAATAATAAAGTGCTATCTAGTATATCTCTAGCATTCACGTTCTCACTGATTTTAGCATTGGGATGGGGGAGTCATGCAGCATCCCTTACTGGGTGGAGTGGGTTCGTTTTCCATTCATTGCATTTTTTAGCAGTAACAGTGTGGATTGGAATTCTCCTCATCGTAGGTTGGGGTTCAAAAAACCAAGAGAACTGGCTTGCTTATTTAAGATGGTTTACCCCTGTGGCAATCATGTGTTTTCTCGTGATTGCGGGATCTGGGTTATTTCTTATGACGTCGGTGATTGATGTAAATGAGTATGGGGACGCGTGGATGATTCCTTATGGACAATCCTTATTGATGAAGCATCTGACGATCATTCCTGTACTGATTTTCGCATTCATAAATGGATTTTGGATTAAACGTAAATTGAAGCGTCAAGAGAAAATTAACCCAATCCCATGGTTGAAGTTCGAAAGCATTCTACTATTCTTCACTTTTGTTTCGACAGCGGTTTTAGGACAACAGGAACCGCCTCATAGCATTGAAGCAACGCTTAGTAGCACGGGACCCTCGTCTATTTTCGCTTATTTTTATCCAGGGATTATTGATCCTTCTATGCATGTGCAACTTGGGTTTAACACGATAAATATATTGTTTTTCATCGTGGCAATTCTTTTCATGTGGCTAATGTTGTATAGCTTCAAGAAAAAGAAGGCTGCAGTCGTCCCATTTTTCATGGGAATGTTCTGCATCCTATCACTTTATTTCGGTATAATGGCCAGCGTTCAATGATTACTTTTAGGGTCCCTTTTCAGGTACCTGCACAAAAAACCCGACAATATTTATATTGTCGGGTTTCTTGCCTTAATTCACGTGAAATTTCCCGTCGACCTCGACAGTTTCATAGATGTTAATAAACGCGTCTTGATCATGTTTTCGGACAATGTTTTTCACATGCATGGTTTCGTAACGGGTTAACACCATCATGAGAATGTCTTTCTTCTCTTGCGTGTAACCTCCGAAGCCTTCTGACATTGTAATTCCACGATAAATAGATCCGAGTAGTTCTTCGCGAATAACATTCCCTTGTGTTGTGACGATTTGCATGGTCAATTTGATGTGGTCTGTGAAAATGGTGTCGATCATTTTTCCTGTTATATAAATAGAGAGAAGCGTATAGAGTGCAATTTCCCAGTTAAAGATGAATCCTGAAATGAGCACAATGACGCCGTTCATGGCTGTGAGGAGAAGTCCAATGCTGAAAGAACTTGTCCGGGAAACGATGATGGCGATAATATCCAAGCCACCGGAAGTTCCGGAATATTTTAGGATTAGACCCACACCAATCCCGCCGATTCCACCACCAAAAACGGTCGATAACAGCATGTTGTCCGTGATTGCAACGGCTGGCAATAAGTAGAGAAAAACCGATACAGAAACAACGCAAACCAATGTATTCACTGTGATGGTTTTTCCGAGTTTATAATAACCTAAGACAATTAAAGGTAAGTTCAATACGAAATTCATCAGGCCGGTGTCAAATGGCGTAAGTATCCCGAGTAAGATGGCGATTCCGCTAATGCCGCTGCTTAAAATCCCGAATGGCACGAGGAAAGAGTTAAATGCAAATGCAACAATCAATGACCCTATGACGACAATTAAATTCTTTTTCATACTAGCAAAATCCCTCCTTTTAAAATAAAAAACTCGCCCCTGTAAAAGGGACGAGTTTGTGCTCGTGTTACCACCCAAATTTCGCAAGTTTCGATTATGAAACAAGCGACGCTCATTCAACGTGCAATCATACGTGATCCTGTGTAACGGTGGACATCCGTCAAAGCTTACCAATCTCAGCTTTGCATCTCAGAGATGTTTTTCAGATGAGGGCTGTCCATCGACTTACAGCAGTTGTCGACTCTCTGGGGAACAGGGTTCTGATCGTACTTTTTCTCTTGATCGATTTTTTTTGTTAAAGGTTAATTTAGCAGAGAAAAATAGACATGTCAATACGTTATAGAGCTATAACACTATGGGGAAAATAGTGAATTCTTTAATCTATTTCGTTGTAAATAAGCAGATAAAAAATCCAAAGAGGATTATGAGCATTTACTCATTGTCGTCTTTGGATTTTTTTAAAAATTTAGGCTACTGAATCTGAATCATACAGTTACTTGGAGTTTTTCACCTAAGTATTTCGCCATTTCTAACATTGCATATTTACCAGCTGCTTCTTCAGCATCTGAGTTGTAATTTGTATTTGTATTGACGTCATACGTGTAAATTTTTCCGTCTTGATCTGTGATGAATTCAATTCCCGCGAAAGTGATTTTGTTTTCTGCAAGGAAAGCCTCGTACTTTTGAATGACAGGATGTTGGAAGTTCTCGATGATTTCAAACATCGGTTTTTCTGTCTTTTCTTCTCCAACCGGGCAATATAGGTCTTCGATTTGGCAAGCATCTGCCGGACAAAGTTCAAACCCTTCTGATGTATCCACTCTCACTGCGTATAAAAACTTCCCGCCGATAAATTCACAACGGACGATGGATTGATCAGCTGATGTGATGTATTCCTGGATCAGTGTAATCCCGTCGATTGAATCTTCGAAGCTTGCACCACGTACATAGCTTTCAAGTGCTTCTACAGTCTGGAACAGTTGAACCCCAAGCCCTTTACCAGCACGATTATGTTTTGTGATAAATGGTTTTCCGTTCATTTTCTTAGCAGCTTCAACGATTTGGTCTTTCCCAACAGCAGCAATCGTTTTTGGGGTATGAATACCTTGTTTTTCTAGTGCCGTTTGTTGAGCGACTTTACTGAGCTCGAGTTGAAGTGCTCTTGTACCATTAAATACAGTTCTGTCATGTTGCTCAAGCCATGCAATATAAGCAGCCGTTAACTCGGGTGCATATCGGTGATCGCGTGTGTGTGAAGAAGCACTAATGCGATTGTAATAAACGCCTACTGGTGGTTCTGAGGTTAAATCGACTAGTCCCTCATCTAAAAATAACTCTTCATACGGTAAGTTTAATTCTTTCAGTCTATTGGTTAAGTGAACAGTCCACTCGCTATTTTCGTGAATAACATAAATTTTCGACATCTATAAACGACTCCTTCATTAATTAGAATTAAAGTAATCCTACCTGTATACTTGGTTTTTGTCAAAGAAGCTGGATTGACCATTTTTTTGCTAGAATCACCTGCTTGACTTCATTTATACATGTGGTTATATTGATAAGTGTATAAAGCCTAGTGGTTAAGTTGGTATTAATAGGGGGGAAATTATAAATGAAAAAGCGTAATAGATTAATTGGTGTCATTTCATTAATGATGGTGTTATTACTTGCTGCTTGTAGTGGGGGTGGCGCTTCATCAGATGAGTCTAAAGATGGTAAGCAAGGTGCGAACGAATCAAAGGATGGCACGATTAATATTGCCTATCCGACTAATTTAACAACATTAGATCCTCATTTAACAACGAATGCAGCAACGCGTGATGTTGCACGTCAAATATTTGAACAGCTTCTTGTGTTAGATGAAAACTATGAAGTACAACCTTCACTTGCAGAGTCATTTGAAGTGAGTGACGATGGTCTCGTGTATACATTTAATCTTCGTGAAAATGTGAAGTTCCATAATGGAAATGATTTAACAGCAGCAGATGTTGTGGCTTCCATGGACAAATGGTTAGAAACTTCATCGCAAGGAAAAGCGAATTTGGCGGGTGCCGAATTTAAAGAAGTAGATGCACAAACAGTTGAATTACATATTGAAAAGGCATCTTTGGTTGTTCCATTTGTTTTAGCAGATATGGCGCCTTTCCCAGCAATTGTGCCGAAAGCATCGATTGAAAATGCAGGAGCAGAGGGACTAACAGAGTTCATCGGAACAGGTCCATTTAAATTAGAAGATTGGAAAGTAGACCAACATATCCATTTAACTAGATTTGATGACTATTCATCTAGAACTGAAGAGAGTAGTGGCTTGGCTGGGAAGAAGGAAGCTTTAGCAAAAGAAGTGTTTTTTCATATTGTGCCAGATGAATCCACACGTCTTTCAGGCGTATCAACAGGACAATATGACATTGCATTCTTGATTCCTTTTGACAATGCCGATCAAATCGAAGCAACAGATGGCGTTGAAAACGTTTTTAATGACGGCGGAATTTTAAGTTATGTGCTCAATAAAAAAGCAGGTCCATTTAGTGATCAGAAGTTCAGACAGGCTTTTAGCACAGCACTTGATATGGAAGAAGTCCTACGTGCAGCTTATAGTGATGATCGTTTCTATACACTAGATTCTGCATTAGCATTACCAGGAACGCTTTGGCATAGTGAAGCAGGAAAAGAGTTATACAATCAGCATGATCTAGACAAGGCAAAAGAGCTTGTAAAAGAATCGTCTTATAACGGTGAAGAACTTACAATCCTAACGACGAGAGATTACCCACATCAATATAATGCGGGCGTAGTCGCACAACAAGTTTTAGAGAGTATTGGAGTAAAAGTAAAATTGGATGTATATGATTGGCCGACGCTGATTGAAAGACGTACGGACGAAAATAATTTTGATGTATTCCCAATGAGTTTTGCAGTTCGACCAACGATACACCAAAATCCATTTTTAGACTCAAAAGCTGAGTATTCGGGCTGGACTGATAGTGAAAAAATGGACCAGTTACTCGAAGAAATCAATGCTTCAGCATCTCTTGAAGAAGCAAAACCACTGATCGATGAGTTACAACAAGAAGTTTGGGAGTACTTGCCGATTATTAAAATCGGAAATATTCAAGACCTTGTCGTCGTGAGTGATAAAATAGCTGGATATGATAATTTGATTGGCCCTATTTTGTGGAATGTGAGTAAATCAGAATAAAACAATCGAAAGTTGTTGTGAAGGAGGATAGTAAATGTGGCTAAATATATACTATTACGTTTATTATCCGTAATACCTGTCTTACTCGTTGTGGCAGTTATTGTGTTCTTTTTAGCGCATATAACGCCCGGCGATCCAGTGACTGTGATTCTTGGTGAAGAGGCGTCAGCAGAAGTAAAAGCCGAGTTGCGCGCCGAGCTCGGTTTGGACTTGCCGCTATTCACTCAATTTATCACGTGGTTTAAGGGGATTTTAACAGGTGATTTGGGCGACTCATTTTTTCTTGATAAGCCAATTACTGAAGTGTTTTTTGATTATCTCTCACCTACCTTGTCGCTTGCGATAATGGCCCAAATCATTGCGGTTGTGATTGCGTTAATGCTAGGTGTGTTGGCAGCGAGAAAACGCGGAACGCTTATTGATCAAGCAGTAATGAGTTTTTCCTTACTAGGAATTTCAATTCCTAGTTTTTTACTTGGTTTATTATTAGTGTTGTTATTCGCGGTGAAATTACAGTGGTTGCCAGTAGCTGGTTATCAACCTTTAAGTGCAGGGCTCATTGAGCATTTACGGTACTTACTACTCCCTGCGATTGCGCTAGGGACCATGCAAGCAGCTTTAATTACACGCATGACGAGGTCTTCAATGTTGGATGTGTTAAGTGGTAACTATATTAAAACAGCTAAGTCGAAGGGTTTAAAACCAGGGGTAGTTGTTTATAAACATGCGCTTCGTAATGCTTTCATTCCAATTTTGACGGTCATTGGTGAGACTTTTGGAACGTTGATCACCGGTGCAGTCGTTGTAGAAACGATTTTCAACATCCCGGGGATTGGACAATTAATCGTGAATTCGATTGAGAGAAGAGATTTCGCAGTAATCCAAGGAACGGTTTTGATGATAACAGTAACCTATGTGTTATTAAATTTAGTCATAGACCTTCTTTATGGAATTGTAGATCCGAGACTCCGTGTAAATAGGAGATAAAAGAGGGGATTTCATGACGATTAAAACTTCAGTAGTACAGAAAAATGAATTGTCGCCAAGAGAGAAGAGAGTTATTGTCGCTCGGCGATTTTTTTCAAATAACATGCTTCTTTCTGGTTCTATCATTATTGCGATTATGACAATTCTTGCGCTGTTTGCCCCCCTTATTGCACCATTTAACCCGTATGAAATAAACACCATCCAACGATTAGAGGCGCCGAGTGCTACGCATTGGTTTGGGACGGATAATTTCGGTCGGGATTTATTAAGTCGTGTGTTATATGGGATTCGGGTTTCTTTTATCGTGGGTTGTTCTGTTGCGGTATTAGCTAGTGTGATCGGCCTAATTATCGGTATTGTGTCGGCTTATAATACTGTTTTAGATCATGTCTTGATGAGAATTGTAGACGGTTTATATGCCTTTCCATCAATTCTACTCGCGATGGCAATTGTTGCAGCGATGGGACCAAAAACGATAAATGTTGTTTTAGCGTTAACGATTGTCTATATACCTTCAATTGCACGGGTTGTAAGATCTGCGGCACTTGTTGTGAAAGAGCAGACATTTATTGAGGCATTGAGGGCACAAGGTGCAAGTAGTTTCAGAATTATGGTCATTCATATGTTCCCGAATGTAATTTCTCCGCTTATTGTTCAATCTACTTTCATTTTTGCGGTATCGATTTTAACAGAGGCTGCACTGAGTTTTTTAGGTGCAGGAATTCCACCACCTTCACCGAGTTTAGGTAATATTTTATTCGACGGTAAAAGCGTCATATTCAACTCTTGGTGGATGACTGTTTTTCCTGGTGTGTTTGTTGTTGCTTTAGTACTCGGTTTAAATCTATTAGGCGATGGTCTTCGAGACTTTTTAGATCCAAAAACACGAGGAATGATCAAGAGAAAACGTCTTTTTAAAAGAGGTGGCATAAATGGATAAAGAGCGGCTATTAGATGTGAATAAGCTGAAAGTGTCATTTTGGACAGAAAGAGGCAAAGTCGATGCCGTTGAGGAAGTATCCTTTCATGTGTATCCAGGTGAAACCATTGGTATTGTGGGTGAATCTGGTTGCGGGAAAAGTGTAACCTCGGAATCCATTCTAAGATTATTAGATGAAGATAGCACGGACTATGCGGGAACGATTTCATATAAAGGTGAGAACTTATTGACGCTTTCTGAAGCAGAGATGAGAAAAATTAGAGGTAATGAAATATCCATGATTTTTCAAGATCCAATGAGTTCATTGAACCCAGTCTTTACGATTGGTGACCAGATTGTAGAATCGATTCGCCTTCATCAAAAACTGTCAAAGAAAAAAGCATATGAAAAAGCGGTCGACATCCTTCGGTTAACGGGAATTCCTTCTCCAGAACAAAGAATTCATGAGTATCCTCACGAACTCTCGGGCGGAATGCGGCAACGGGTTATGATTGCGCTTGCGATTTCATGTGAACCGAGGCTCTTAATTGCAGATGAGCCGACAACTGCGCTCGATGTAACAATTCAAGCGCAGATATTGGAACTAATCAATGATTTACAAAAAGAAAACGGCATGGGTGTTATGTTAATCACGCATGATTTGGCTGTTGTTGCCGAGATGTGTACACGTGTTGTTGTTATGTATTTGGGAGAAGTGATTGAAGAAACATCTGTAAATGCCTTATTTAGTCAACCGTTACATCCTTATACGAAAGGCTTAATGAACTCCATGCCGAAAATTGATGGGGATCGTGATATCGAATTACATGAAATTGGTGGTTCAGTTCCTTCTCTGCATCATATTCCAAATGGTTGTCGTTTTGCCCCAAGATGTCAATTCGCGGATGCCAAATGTCGGGAACTAGCGCCCGTCTTGGAGGACGTTAACGGATCTCATAAAGTGAGATGTTGGCATTATCGTGAAATTGTTGAACAGGAGGCGGAAAAATCCTATGCAACAAGTTGAGCCGAAGAATAGGCAGCCTTTGCTTAAAGTTGAAAACTTAAAGAAATCTTTTCCGGTTCGCTCCCCGTTCGGTTTTAAAACGGGTGAAGTGAAGGCCGTAAATGATATTTCTTTTGAAATATATGAAGGTGAAACATTTGGGATTGTCGGTGAATCGGGCTGTGGGAAAAGTACAGCAGGTAGAACGTTATTGAAACTAACGGAACCAACTGGTGGAAATGTCTATTATAATGATGAAAATATATTTGAGATGAAAGAAAAGGAATTCTCAAGTATCCGGCAAGATTTTCAAATGATTTTCCAAGATCCCTATGCTTCGTTGGATCCTAAAAAACGAATTGGGTATAGCGTTGAAGAACCGATGATTATTCATAAGGTTGGAGACAAGAAAGAGCGTCGGAAACGTGTGCTCGAGTTACTTAAAAAAGTAGGGTTCGATGAGGATGCCTATGATAAATTTCCACATGAGTTTTCAGGTGGTCAGCGGCAACGAATTGGAATTGCGAGAGCGTTAGTATTGGATCCAAAACTAATTGTATGTGATGAGCCGGTTTCTGCATTGGATGTCTCTATCCAATCTTCTGTTTTGAATCTATTAAAGAGATTGCAAAATGATTTCCAATTGTCCTATTTATTTATCGCTCATGATCTTAGCGTTGTACGCTATATTGCTGATCGAATTGGTGTGATGTACCTTGGACAATTGGTAGAAACGGCTGACACAGATGATTTGTTTAAAAATCCACTGCATCCGTATACCGAGTCTTTGTTATCCGCAATTCCGAGTCCAACGCCAGGTGTGAAGAAAGAACGCATTATCTTAAAAGGAGATGTGCCATCACCACTCAACCCACCATCCGGCTGTGTTTTCCATACACGTTGCCCCAAAGCAATGGACATCTGTAAAGCTGTTGTTCCTGAAAGAATTCAAATGGGTGAAGGTCACGAAGTTCAATGTCATTTATATAACTAAGAATGGGGATATCACCAATGAAGAAATTTATAGATTCAAATGAAGAAAACATGCTCGCCTTAATCGAGAAGTTGGTCAATATCGATAGTGGAACGTATTTTAAGAGTGGCGTTGACCGTGTAGGTGAAATTTTAGTTGCAGAGTATGAAAAAGATGGTTTTGTCGTAGAAGTTCATCAAGAAGAAAAGCTCGGGAATAATATTCACATCCGTCACCAGGAGGCTGTGAATCCTAAAGTCCTCATCATCGCTCATTTAGACACTGTGTTTCAAGAGGGGACTGTTTCTAAACGTCCGTTTAAACGTGACGACGACTACGCGTATGGCCCTGGCGTCATCGATATGAAGGCAAGTCAGGCGACGACATTATTTGCACTACGGGCTTTGATGAATGCGAATAGTGAAGCATTCAAAAATATTGAACTGATCCTCAATACTGATGAAGAAATTGGTTCGATTAATTCACGAGAACTTATTGAAAAAACAGTAAAGACTAAGGATTATGCACTTATTGTCGAACCTGCAATGGAGGGAACGCTTGTCAACGCTCGAAAAGGTGGAGGCAAATACTTCTTAGAAATTACCGGGAAGTCTGCGCATGCAGGAGTCGAACCAGAAAATGGGATTAGTGCAATCGAAGAACTTGGTCATAAAATTCTAAAACTTCATCAATTAACGAACCTAGATAAAGGCATCAATGTCAACGTAGGGTTGGTGAACGGTGGGACATCGATTAACACAATTGCACCGAGTGCGCATGCATCTATTGACGTTCGAATTGAAACTCATGAGCAAGCAGCAGAAATCGATGCAGCCATTAAAGAAATCTGCAGTTACTCAGATGTTGCAGGAACATCTTTAGCGTTAAGTGGGAAAATCACAAGACCGCCAATGCTCGTTACAGAAGGTTCCAACGCTTTATTGAAAGTGATTCAAGAAGAGGGCGCAAAACTTGGACTTGACTTGACGGCTGTGAAAAGTGGCGGTGGGTCGGACGGAAACCTAACATCCTCTGTTGGCGTAGCATCGATCGATGGACTTGGCCCAATTGGTGGAAATGCACATAGTGAAGATGAGTATTTGTATATTCCTTCTCTAACAGAAAGAGCACTTTTGTTAGCGAAAGTAATAGAGAGACTGGCGTAAATGTTTGCGAAGTTGAAAAACAAAAAAGAAGAGGATGATTCCTCTTCTTTACCATTTCTTTTCTATGCGATTTGTTTGTAAGGTAGTGAAGCCGTTTTTGTCTAGTTTGTGTTTTAGTTTCTCAATTTCCTCATCGGTTTTGTCGCCTCTTAGGGTGAGGACGAGGCGTCTGGCGAGTACGGAGCCGTTGTCTAGTGTGAATAGGCCTTCAATATGCTCACCGCGCAATGTTTTGGTTAATCTTTCTAATGTACCTGCAGCTTCTGATGAGGCGACGGTCATATTAATGCCGCCTGTTTTTAGTCCGAAGGCATCTTCTAATACACTTTCTACTTGGTTATGGGTTAATATCCCTGTCAATTTTCCATCTTTCACCACGCTGATGAATGGCAATGCCTTGATCTCAACAAGTGCATTTAAGAAAGAGACATTTTCGTCTAGATGCACGTCTTTGTGTTTGACTAATGGGGTAATTGGATCGCTGTCTTTCCCGTTTTGCTCTAGAAGATATTCGAGTAGGTCCATTTTATAGATTGCCCCTTGATAGTTATCATCGGCATCTACGACAGGAACGGCTCGGTATCCACTCTCATTGATTTTCTCCAGTGCTTCAGAAATTGTCTTGTCACTGTTTACCGTCGATACGGCAATTCTTTTTAGTAATAAATCCCCAATATACATAATTGTTCCCCCTACGCAAGCATTTTCAGTAATATTATAATCTTTTGATTATAATTATCTTATTTTCATTATAGTAGATAATTGCTAAGATGTACATGACTTTTTTGGAACATGGCGGTTATTATATAGGTTTGAAGTGCGAGTCCGCTTTAGCAAAAAATGGGTTTGTTTTTCTGGTTAAAGTTTGGAAATGAACTTCACCCTTTTTTAAATGGCTAAATTGGTCTATAATTAGATATGATAGGCTCGATTAATTATTTAAGAATAGTTTTTATAGATGATGATTTGAATATAGAAGACAAAAAAGTATGTGATTGGAATTGCTCCGTCTTTTTTGCAAATTTAAAGTGTGGGGATGGTTGTAATGACTAACAAGGAAACGATAACAGATGTTATTTTAATCGGGGCAGGGGTTATGAGTGCGACTTTGGGTACGCTTTTGAAAGAGTTGGCGCCAGATTGGAAGATTTCGGTGTTTGAGAAGCTTGTCAGTGCCGGTGAGGAAAGTTCGAATGAGTGGAATAATGCGGGAACAGGTCATGCGGCATTATGCGAGTTGAACTATACTTCGGAAAATGCTGATGGGACAATGAATATTGGTAAAGCGATTAATATAAATGAACAGTTTCAGGTGTCGATGCAGTTTTGGTCTTATCTTGTGAACAAAGGTCTGATTCAAAATCCTGAGGACTTTATCATGCAGTTGCCACATATGAGTATGGTGCAAGGGGATGACAACGTCGCGTTTTTGAAGAAGCGTTTTGATGCGTTGATAGGTAATCCTTTGTTTGAAGGGATGACGTTTTCTGAAGATCCGGAAAAACTGATGGAATGGATTCCGTTGATCATGGAAAATCGTCAGTCAAAAGAATCGATTGCTGCAACGAAGATTGACTCTGGGACAGATGTGAATTTTGGCGCTTTAACGCGTATGTTATTCGACCATTTAAAGGCTCAAGAGGTCGATGTGCATTATAAGCATACTGTCGAAGATATTAAGCGTGCAAGTGATGGCTCGTGGGAGTTAAAGGTACGTAATGGTAGGGGTATCCTTGAACGCCATAAAGCAAAATTTGTGTTTATCGGCGGCGGTGGGGGTAGCATACATTTGTTACAGAAAACTGGTATTCCCGAGTCCAAACATATAGGCGGATTCCCTGTGAGTGGGATATTCTTGACGTGTAATAATCCGGAAGTTGTTGAACGACACCATGCGAAAGTATACGGAAAAGCTAAACTTGGTGCGCCTCCGATGTCGGTTCCGCATCTTGATACAAGATTTATAGAGGATAAAAAAGAGTTGCTCTTTGGACCTTTTGCTGGTTTCTCACCGAAGTTTTTAAAAACGGGTTCGAATATGGATTTAATCACTTCGGTTAAACCGAACAACGTCTTAACGATGTTGGCGGCGGGTGCTAAAGAATTGTCGTTAACGAAATACTTGGTTGAACAAGTGATGTTGACGAAGGAACAGCGTATTGAAGAGTTGCGTGATTTTATCCCGAACGCGAAAGATGAAGATTGGGATTTAGTCGTTGCGGGTCAACGCGTGCAGGTCATTAAAGATACGGACGCAGGTAAAGGATCCCTTCAGTTTGGGACAGAAGTGATAACGGCTGAAGACGGTTCTGTAGCGGCTTTGCTAGGTGCATCGCCAGGAGCCTCGACTGCTGTTCACGTGATGATCGAGATATTCAATAAATGTTTCCCAGAACATATGAATGAGTGGGAACCAAAGTTGAAAGAAATGATTCCTTCGTACGGTTTGTCATTAGCGAACAATCCTAAGTTGCTGAAGGAAATTCATGCTTCAACAGCAGAGGCGTTGAAATTAAAGCCAGAAATAGCTGTTGCTGACGTGGAAGCTAAAACTAAAGTTGGCGTAACAATATAAAAAAAGCTTAGTCCTCACGAGTAAATCGTGGCGGACTAAGCTTTTTTAATTTTTATTTCCTCGGCTGTTCTTCTTCTTGTTCTTCAGTTTTTAAATCTTTTAGTTCCTCTAGTTCTACTAGTTCTGCAGGTTCGTATTCTTCCTCGAAGGATACAGGCTTAGGTTGTTTTTTCTTTTTCCTTAAAAAGCCCCAAAGACCCGCTAGTGCAGCGATGATGATGATGCCGAACTTTCTAAAGAAAATCAGAATGACTGCAAGAAGTCCTACTTTTTGGGCAACTTCTAAACCAGCGCCGCCTAAGATTAATGCGTTTAAGCCATCCTCCGATACTTTATCGGTTGATTTGTCAAAGTCTTCGTATTTGTTGCCTTCTTTCACTTCTAACTGAGAAAGAATTTGTTCATTAAGCAGTTTTTTATCTGCTTCTCTGTTATTGGGATCTGTCACAAGCACGACAGAGATATTGCCTTCTCTTGTGAGGATAAGGGTATTATAGTTTAGGAAAGTTAAATCGTTGTCATCTTCTAATAATATAGACCAGGTTAATCTGTGCGTTTCTTCATCGTAATACGGCTCGATATCCCAACCAGTTACATAGAAACGTTCCCCCGGTTCACGGTTTTTATTGTCTTCTTTTGCGCCGTCTTTATAACTTTTTAATAACGCTTTGCTATCGATTTTTTCTTTTTCAGCGTCTTCTATATGACCAATTTCTTCATAATCGAAAAAAACTGACCACGTTTGGGATTCATCCATTGGAAAAATGCTTCCGATTTCAAGCCCAGTAACCGCATCTCCATAGTCTGCTGCCATTTGCTGCGTGTTTTCTCCGTCTAAAAAGATGAATTCTGGATCAAGGTCTATTGTCGCCATATCCCCTAAGTCAACTGTCGTACCGCCTTCGACCCATTCATAATAATTTTCAGCGTTTCCTGTCGTGCTAAACGCCATAAATATGATAGACATCATGATAATTATTCGTTTCATAGTGTAGATTTCCCCCTACTATCCCTGTGATACGTCTTATACACTTTTTTGCCTAAGACAAACAACAGTATAGCACGGAATTATTGGAAAATAATAGCACTATTTAACTTTGAATTTATATGTTTTAGAAGCGTGATTTAATTTGCGAGGAAATCATGGGTCGACTGTTTGTGAAATTGATGTAGATGGCTGATTGGTGCTGCGGTTGTTGACATATACTTTAACTTTAGTACCTATGAAGAAAAAACCAGCGAATATCAAACCACCAAAGAACCAGCCGCTAATTTGCATATAAATCAACACTTTCCCATAGCCTTCAACGCCATAGGAATGAATCAGCCAGGCTTTTAAAGTACTTTGGAAAATGCTACGAATGAAAAATATAACTGTTAGCAGCTGGTACCATTTGAAGATGCCTTTGCTTGAAAACAAAGCTTTGCTGTTTTTCCGTGGGTGGCCTTGTAGGTACATAAAATCTACGGCAAAATAGAGCGCTAAAGGTTTTCGAATCAGGATGGACAGACAAAATACAGCTGCATAAAACAGCCCTAGATATACTTGATTCCAGAGCATGGTCTCTGCATTGCCAGACAATAAGTTGACCGTTGTGCTTAGAAAAAGAGAGAGGAGGATGAATAAGCCACTAATGTTCACTTGGCGCTCGCGAAAAAAGCGATACAAGGTATAAATAAATCCAGGGATAGTAGATAAGAGCATAGCATAATAGTCTCCCAAAAATTCCCGGCCATAATTCCAGAGTAGAAAAGGAAGGATCATATAGTAGATCAAGTCAAAAAGTATGTGTCTGCTCATGATTTTTTATCTCCTTCCCCGCTTTTACCCATTATAAGCCAATTCGCAACATAAAGGACATCTGTTTTTGCAAAATTCGGTAATACGTGAACGCGCCAATAGTCCCGACTTGCAAGCAAACCTTCGAAGAGTGCAAGGAAACTGGGGTTGAGTGCAAGCAAAGTTCACTCATCTGCAAGGAAACTACGCCTAAGTGCAAGCAAACCCCATCCAATTCCTAACTCAGTCACTCTTTCTTACAATAAAACTTAAATGTCGCCCGCATTGTCTATCTTCGCGGTAAGAAAAGCCGTTTGGATCTTGAAACGTGCAAGTTTGGTCCATTGTAATTTGTTCAGTTGGGATGCCCGCCAACTCCAGTTGTTTTTTCACGGTTCGTTGATTGTCGATGTGGTATTTATTTGTTTGCTCATTGAAATATATAAACTCGTCCGCATAGTCAAGGTCTTTAAATTTAAGGAATACGTCTTCGTCGACTTCAAATTTCTTTTGGCTAAGGGCGGCGCCGATTTGAACTTGGAAATCTGTTGGCTCGCATTGTTCGACTTGTTTCAAGTGGTCGAATAGTTTCGTCGTGATCTCTTTTACAGTGCCTTGCCAGCCGGAATGGATGACGCCGACGAGTCCGATTTTTTCATTGTGAAAAATGACAGGAACACAATCGGCGGTGAAGCTGCATAAGACGATATTCGGTTCGTATGTGTAAAGTGCATCTGTGTCTTGAATGGCCGTCTCTAGTTGCTCAGCACCTCGTCCTTTGTCTGAGAGGTCTACTTTGTGAAAGTTCGCGCTGTGTGTTTGCTGAGCGCACACAAAGGAAGCTAGGTCGGTTTGTAGGGACGCAGCTAGTTTCGTTCTGTTTTTGATTATATTTTCAGGGTTTTCACATGCATGAAGTGCCATATTGTTGTTTTCGAGTGCGCTCTCATCTTTCATGGTCATTCCTGCAATAAAGTGCTTATTATTTACATATATTTTCGTTTTCATTTCATCACCTATTGTTAATATAGCGTAGTGTTGTGGTGATGTATAGGCGGAGAAATATATCCGACAGATGGCGGTGGATATCCGACCCAGAGGAGAGAATATCCATCGTATACTCGGGGATATCCGAAAGACTTGGATGTATATCATGCACATAAAAGCATATATCCGCAAAGCGGGACTATTCTCCCGTCTTGTTTATTCGCAATAAACACTTTTAATTCATTAAGTAGCGTGTTACACTAGCGGTAATGAAACAGGGGAAGGACTGAGCGTGGACGATGGACAACTAATCTTTGAATTCCGAGAAATTTAGGTTTTAAACAACGGAAACAGGATTAGTCTGCTCATTTTGCACAAAATAGTTCCTTCCTCAACGCGCGAGCTAGAGGTTTTTTTAAGGTTCTCTAAGACTAATCCTTTCGATTATTTTCGAAGGGATTTTTTTGTCCCTTCGTTTACGGAGGTATGGCTATGCTTATAGGAAAATTGAATGCATTATCAATTCGATATGGAGAAAACGTGATACTTGATGAGGTGACGGCGGAGATTCCCGCAGGTGCACGTATTGCGATTGTTGGGCCGAACGGGGCCGGGAAGACGACGCTTATGTCACTGGTAGCAGGCGAAATTATGCCCACATCCGGGACGATTCACTGGAATGGGAAAGCGCCATCGATGACGTATTTTCGGCAAGAACAAAAAGAAGCATCGGAAGTGAACTGGGAACAAGCCGATGCGCATATTTACCAGCGGAAGTGGAATGTGCCGGAAAAAACGGCTTATCATTTTGCGAGTGGTGGGGAGCGGATGAAGATGAGGCTTTCTGCAGCACTTGCAGAAAGAAGTAATTTGGTGTTACTGGATGAACCGACGAATCATCTGGACAGCGATAGTTTGGATGAATTGATACGGATTATCCAAGCGGGTGACGGGACCTACCTCATCGTTTCGCATGATCGGCATTTCATCGATAAAGTTGCAGATTATGTATTTGAGATTGAGTTTGGGAAATTGACAGTCTATAAAGGGAATTACACGGATTATTGGACGAAGAAGGAATTTGACCGCGAAGTGCAGCAACATCACTATGAGCAACAGCAACGTATGATTGAAAGAATTGAAGGGCAGATGGATCAGCTTGGGAGATGGTCGGAAAAAGCACATGCAGATTCAACGAAAAAAGGCGGGGCTAAAGAGTATTATCGCATGAAAGCGAAAAAGAAAGATGTGCAAATTCGTTCGAAGCGAAAACGTCTTGAAGCTGAGCTGAATAAGGAACGCATTCATAAGCCGGAGGACGAATACGACGTTTCCTTTCATATGAAAGGGCAAAAGAAAAAAGGCAGACGCGTATTTGAGTTGAAAGCTGTTCGAAAAGCTTACGACGAAGATGCGTTGTTTACCAATGTCTCGTTTACGGTGCAGGCAGGTGAGCGAATTGCGCTAGTCGGGCCGAATGGTTCAGGGAAATCGACGTTGTTTCGGATGATGCTGGGGGAAGAGGCGTACGACGGTGATTTATGGAAAACAGATGGCATGACGATTGGTTATTTGAGCCAGACGGTGTTAGACTTGCCAGAAGAAAAAACGATGGCTGAATACTTTCAAGCTGAGACGTTTAAGGAACAGGGGTTAATTCGCATAAATTTAACGAATCTTGGGTTTTCGGAAAAACAATGGGATTTACCTCTTGCTGCACTGAGTATGGGCGAGCGTCTGAAGGTGAAATTAATGCAATTCATCCTTGAAGGGACGGATGTGTTGATATTGGACGAACCGACGAATCATCTCGATTTGGCTTCGCGGGAAGCGTTAGAAAGAACGTTGGATACTTTTCCAGGGACGCTCCTATTTGCTTCGCATGACCGCTATTTCGTTGAACGGATGGCGGACGGATTACTTATATTTGAAGAAGGAATGATTCGGAAGTTGCCGATGACGTATACGGAATGGAAAGAACGCAGGGCTATGCCAAAACAGAAGTCTACGGTGGAGGACCGGCTTCGTCTTGAGACGGAACGACAGGCAGTGTTAGGCGAGTTAAGCTTGTTGAAGCCGGGCGATAAAAAGTACGAGGCGCTGGATAAAACCTTTGTGGAATTAAGTGCGCGATTAAGATCTTTGTAGCGATATTTGTTGGGAAATAATTTGGCTTGGTTCTTTTGTATAGAACCAAGCCTATTTTTATTAGATTTCGGCTGGAAAGAAGGAATTTTGCTCCCTCAAATTCAATGTTAAAGATTGGGTCATAATGGTGAGTTTTTGGTCTCCTTCGTTGTGAAAACTAAATCAGTAGTGAGAGTCTGTATACTAGTTATACGCAAAAGAAAACTTTTTCCATTTTTAATGAGCTAAATTCTAATCTAAATTGTCTAATGTATAGAAGGGGGTGCAATTCCTATTCAAAAACTTATAAAGAAAGCCAAACGGGGTAATAAAACTGCTTTTATACAATGCATTGAGCCTTATGAAGCAGATTTATACCGAATGGCATTTGTCTACATGAAAAATGAACACGATGCCTTAGATGTTGTTCAAGAAACGATTTTAAAGGCTTATGAAAAAATTAATACTTTGAAAGAAACAGCGTACTTTAAAACGTGGTTGATTAAAATCGTGATAAACACTAGCCTTTCCAATTTAAAAAAGGCAGAAAGAGTGATAAGCATTGATGAAAAGCAGTCAGCTATTTTACAAGTTGCCGCTACAGATATTTCACTAAAGCTAACTTTAAAACATTTGATTGAAAAATTAACAAATGAGGAGAAGAACGTCATACTTCTTCGCTTTTATCAAGGCCATACATTTGAAGAAACGGGTAAAATATTAGAAATACCATTAGGAACTGCGAAATCTATTTGCTATAGGGCTTTAAAAAAATTACGCATACAAATTGAGGAGGCTGATTTCTATGAATAAAATAAGAAAATCTATTGAACAAATACCACTCCCTGATAAATTGCATAAAGTTGCTTATGAGCGTTTAAATAATACCAGTACCAAAAGAGCCAAACGTTGGATGTTACCAACTGTCGCCATGCTATTCTTAATTCTATGTACTACGCCTATCGTGTTCTCAAATTATATATCAATAAGTGACTTTTTCGAATCAAAGGATCAAAAATTATCTACTATAGATGAAACAAAAATAGTAGCAGAATCCGATATTTTATCGATTACGCTAAAACAATTTATCGATTATAAAGAGAATGTATTATTAATACATGAATTAAATAATTTCCCGTATGCTTTATCAGACTTGGAGTTACTCAAACAATTAATAGAAACTGAACTATTGCTGTACGAGGCTAAAAATCATGGCGTGGTAGCAACAACACAAGAAATAAATGAATATGCTCAGCAAACGAAACAAGGAATGGCAGAAACAAATGACACTAACCTAATTGAAATCAATGAGGAACTTGCTAAGAAGTTAGGGGTTAATGTAGAAGAATACTTTACACATCCTACAACTCTAAAACAATATGAGTCAGTAATTATTTCAAATAACTTTATTACACAACTTTACTCTGAAGGTGTTTTTAATGGGCAGTATACTCAAGAACAATATAAAACTGACTTATATGAAAAATATAAAAAACAAATAAACGTGAATAAAGATTACTTGAAAGAGGCTGAAGGACTATAAATTATTTATAAGCTTAGGAATGCATCAGGTCTTTAAGTACTGAAAGTTACAGTGTTTTGAGAGCTTGGTTTGCTTGTTGAATCGAGCAAAGAGAGTCTATAAATTGAAAAGGCATTAATGAATTTCCCGTGAAAGAATATATGTAACGATGAATGCAAGTGGCCAAAATACGCCTGCACAATACAGACACGAGAATATACAGTATAAATTTGACACCACCTGAAAGTGTTTTTATTTAGTCGTAGGCCTCTTTTTTTGATCGATTAAATAAAATATACATAGTAGTAATGTGAGACTGAAAATGGCTATTAAAATATTGGCCATTAAAACGGGCATAAAGTTATGTAGGTTAAAGAAGACATGTGTTAATAAAACGATTGTCGATAGAATTATGCCTGGTATATATAATTTTTGCATGTGAAATCTCCTTTCTGGAGTTGCTGGCAATCGTAAAATAAGCATGCATTATATAGTATCAATGAAATGATAATAATCCCGTGTAAAATGCAACGATGAATGCGAATGTCCAAAAAACCCCTAAAACCTTTTGATTATGAGTGTTTCTACCTTTGTGTAAGTTCTCCAAAAAAGTGATTAGATTCAAAAACCACAAGACACCTATTATAGGCACAACAACATATATGATAAGTTCCATGAATATTACCCCTGTCTTCCAACTAGAATTATTTTTAAGGTAGTAAATCATCTATTTCTTGAATGACTTTTTCGTTTTGTACAATGTATCCTCTACTACTTTTTGAGGAGAACACGACGATATTTTCTTCCACAAATAAATAGATTTTATTCGCAGGGTTAATTTTTGAAGTAACGATATATTTTGCATCAAGTGGCCCATAAGATTCATCAGATTTTTTAAACTCAAGACTTTCAATCAATGAAGTTAACGCTTGTTGTTTTTCTTCTGAAATATCTATTGAAATAATATCCTCCGAATTGATCGTTTGAACAGCTACACCAGTCTCTCGATCAAAATATTTATCTCCTACAATATCTTCTATCATAAGGTCTTTTGAGAAAAATTGATTGTATAGAATGATAATCAAAATAACAAAGCCTATCATAAATAAACTTTTTTTAATCAATTTATCTAAGCCCCTTTTTCAATTTCATTGGATGATGAAATATTATCTCTCTTCAGTCAATATATAATAGACAACACGATCTAACAAGCTCATTTAAAAATAAGTCGTCAATCAGGAGGACGTGATATGGAATGTGAAGCATTTAGAGAACTGGTCCTGATGATTTTATACTTCATGATATTAGTCCTGATGGATAAACCTAATCAATCTCCACTAAGTGGGGCCATTGATTAGGTTTCTCTCATTCACATATTATCCATCAATTCTTTTATCTTTTCTTCATCTACCGAAGCTGAAAAGCCATCAACTATTATTCCTTCTTCATCAATCAAATATGTCGTTGGATATCCAATGATTTTATACAAACTTTCTACTTCACCTTCATCGTCTAGTAATACAGGAAAAGTTAATCCATGAGAATCTACAAACTCCTGAACCTTTTCAACCCTTCTTTCACTAGTGGTCAAATTCACGGCAATAATTTCCACATCCTCGGAGGGCTTGCTTTTTTTATAATAATTCTCCATATGAGGCATTTCAACTCTGCAAGGTCCGCACCATGAAACCCAAAAATTAAGAAGTACTTTCTTCCCTCTGTAATCAGATAACTTCACTATTTCACCAGATAGATTTTTCAATTCAAAATCAGCCGCAACATCACCTTTTTCAAATCCGAAATCGGGTCCTGATTTATCATTATTAGTGACTTGATCTTCTATTAAACCACTCGTGTACGCCTCAAATTCGGCGGATTCATCTTTTTCGGTAAAATTTGTTTTAATCGTAATAATAACCATGAAGGTAATAATCAAAACTGAAATAATCATACCTAAAAATTTATAGTTCAATAATTTCTCCTCCATAAAAAATAATATAATACATAAGATTCCCTTAATTGTAGGGTATTGCGTTGTTCATGGCAAAAAATGCCCAGTCTACACACGATATGTTTACGGATCAATATTAAACCTTGTTAAGTAGCAGGGCTTTTATATATTTTGTTGAATATAAGTAAGAGGTTATTACAATAGGGGGAAATATTATGGCCAAACTAACTACAGTGCAATTTGAAAACGCGAAATCATTTATCGGATCAAAGGCTCGTAAACTAGAAAGAGCACGGTTCGAACTAGATTTTGAAAAGGGTAGCCAGGAAAATTTGGTGAAGCAATTGCTCCATTATCAAAATGGGGACGGTGGTTTTGGTAATGGGTTAGAACCGGACTTTCGATGTAAGGAGTCCTCAGCGCTAGCGACCTCTATTGGTCTTGATTATTTATCAAAAGCGGGTATTGACGAAACGAATGAAGCTGTTCAGAAAGCGGTTCAGTATTTATTAACAACGTTTAATAAAGAAAAAATAGGTTGGCAAATTGTTCCAAAAGAAGTGGAGTCGGCACCGCGCGCTATTTGGTGGAACTATAGTGAGGATTGGGCGTGGGGGAATCCGACAGCGGAAATTATTGGACTGCTGCACGATTATAGGGGTCTAGTCCCTGCAGAGTTCCTTTGCGATTTGACGAATTATGCAATTGACTACGTGAATAATTTGGTGGAATATGAAAATCACGAACTGCTCTGTATTTTAAAATTAGCCAAGAGAATGCCTGAAAAGAAGTATGGTTTAATTTCCGATAAACTGATAGAAATGGTGAAAGCGAATGTTACGGTAGATCCTGATAAATGGGATTCTTATTGTCTTTTGCCAATCCAGGTGGTTAATTCGCCAAGGTCCGATTTCTATGAATTGTTTTCCGATATTATCCCAGCAAACTTAGATTATTTAGTTGAGAAACAAACAACGGATGGTTGTTGGGAACCTACGTGGGCTTGGGGGCAGTTTGAAGAGGATTGGGAGACAGCGAAAGTGGAGTGGAGCGGTAGTTTGACGTTGGATTATTTGAAAGTATTAAAGGCTTTCGACTGGATTGATTTGTAAGGGGGGAAACACTAATATGTCGATTACACTGGAAAAAGCTTTAGAAGCAGATAAAACTATTTTGCGAAACCTGTATTCATTATATCTACATGATCTTTCTAAATTTACTCAGCAAATCGACATTGGAGAAGACGGCTTTTTTCATTTTGAGGATTTGGAAACATTTTGGACAGTAGACGGTATTTCGCCATTTTTCATCAAGGAAAATAAGACGATAATTGGTTTTATACTGCTATTGGAACGTCCTTTCCTGAAAAAAGAAATGGACTTTGGCATAAATGATTTATTTATACTTAATAAATACAAAGGTAAAGGATTCGGCAGGCAGGCTGTGAAAGAATTATTTAAAGAGAAACGTGGACAGTATTTTGTGATTGAGCTTGTTGAAAATAAGCCGGCAGTTTCGTTTTGGAAAAAGCTTTACAAGGAATTACATATTAAATATGAAGAACGAGCAGAGTTGATTGATGAAGAGGCTTGTTTAATTCAAACATTTAGTATTCCAAAGGAGAATGCAGCCGAGTTTAACGAAAGTGTGATGTCATGAAAAAAGTAATTTTGATAACTGGAATTATTATTTTGTGTTGGACGCTTATTGGGTGCAATAACTCTGTGAAAAATATTAAAGCGGAATATTTTACGATATCTTATGGTGAAAGTTTTTATGATGCGATGAATAAGGCTGATAAAGATACCATTGATTTACTTGTAAATCATTATAATGAGATTGAATTAACCGGCACAACATCTGAAGAAATAAACTATGGGAATGAAATAAGTATTACATTTATTTATAATGACCAAATTTCTGGAGAAATCACTTTTGATGATAAAGGAATTTCAAAAATAACTGGTAAGGCTGAAAACTATACTATTAGTAAAGATAGTAGATTTTATGAAACAGCGCTTGAGGTATATTATGATATAAAGGAAAAGTATGAAAAGTAATAATGTCCACCTATGAAGGGGAGAAGTTGTATGTTTCTTAGAAAGAATAAGCTCGTTAAAGATGATCTAAAAGGCTCTGCAAAACTACTATTCAAGGATGTTTCGAAAGATGCGTGGGATCAAGAAAACTTGACGAAGGAAAATCTAGATTTCACTGTTGATAGCATTCGTTTTGTTGATTTATATTCGAAGAAACTCATGACAACAGACGTAGAATTGCTAGATAAGCATTTCGATAACTTTGTGAATCGAATCGGGGCATATGTCGGGGAAGTGATAAAAAGGAATATTATTCAGGATTTTCAGTGGTATGAATTTGACTCTGTATACAACCATTCAGCCCAACTCCACAACATTTCAAGAAATAAAAAGTCATGGACGCTTCTTTATTCCAAAAGTGGTGATTACGTAATCATGCCTTTGTTGGAGGTAGCAGACTTTTTTGAAGGAGATTCAACATATCCAAGTTTACTTAGTTATGTAGAAGAAATGATTCGACAATATTAATGAACAGGGTGGTTTGCAATGCCTTTAGAAATAGTACGAAATGATCTTACAAAGATGCAGGTAGATGTCATTGTGAACGCTGCAAATAGCTCACTTCAGATGGGCGGCGGTGTTTGCGGTGCGATTTTTAATGCGGCAGGTGCAGAGGAATTGCAATTGGCCTGTGATGAAATTGGTGAATGTCCGGTAGGGGAAGCCGTCATGACGGACGGTTTTCAATTGCCGGCGAAGAAAATAATTCATACGGTGGGCCCTATTTGGAGAGGCGGCACGGCGAATGAAGAAACACATCTTAGAAATTGCTATAAAAACTCCTTAGAACTTGCCGCCAGCGAGGGGTATCAGTCGATTGCGTTTCCGCTTATATCTTCTGGGATTTACGGTTATCCAAGGGAACAAGCCTTCCAAGTTGCCATGTCGACCATAAGCGAATTCATACTCGAGCATGATATACATGTCTATCTAGTTGTCTTTGATCAGAAGGCGTTCAGGATTAGCAAGAAACTGTTCACATCGATCACGGAGTATATTGATGAGCATTATGTTGACGAACGTGAAGTCGTTTATTCAGAGAATCGTCGGCATTTGGAAGATGAAATTTTACAAGAATCACAGTTCGACATTATAGAAGCGCCCGTTAGCAAAAGAAGTTTAGAAGATGTATTGGCTCAAATGGACGAATCTTTTTCCGAAAGCCTTCTTCGTTTAATTGATGAAAAAGGCATGACGGACGCAGCCACGTATAGAAAGGCGAATATTGACCGTCGTTTATTTTCCAAAATTCGAAATTCAGTTGATTATACACCACTTAAAAAGACTGTCATTGCTTTTGCAATCGCGTTGGAATTAAACCTTGATGAAACCATTGATTTATTGGCCAAGGCGGGCTACACATTGTCGCAGAGTTATAAATTTGATGTGATTATTGGGTTTTTCATTGAAAGGGAAGTTTTTAATGTCCATCAAATCAATGAGGTGTTATTTAGTTTTGATCAAGTGCTGTTAGGTGCTTAAAGTGAAACTTCAATCAATAAGGAAGAATTGAACTGCATTCTTCCTTATTGATTGTTAGTTGAACCAATCGGGCTTTTACTGGCTGTTGATCCCCTACTTAGAATACTTAGATTCTCCTTTAATTCTTGGGGTAGGGATCTTACAGCCAGTTACTGCGGGATAGAAAGTGTCGCTTTTGAAGCGACCTATTCGATTAAGTAACTTGTTATTCTTAGTTTGTAGAGGAAACCGGATAGAGGTTCCGGTAACAAACGAGGAGGATGACAATTATGAAAACGAATGGAACAGAATTAGTTTTTATACTAGATAGAAGTGGTTCAATGGCGGGGCTTGAGGCGGATACCATTGGTGGCTATAATGCGATGCTTGCGAAACAAAAGAAAGAAGAAGGCGAAGCGACGGTCACGACCGTTTTATTCAATCACGATATAGACCTACTGCATGACCGTATCACGATCAATGGAGTTGCACTGATTACTGAACAGGAATATGAGGTAGGGGGCACCACAGCGCTACTGGATGCGATTGGGTCGACGATTCATAAGATTGGTAATGTCCAAAAGAGAACCAGTGAAGAAGAGCGTGCCGGAAAAGTTCTTTTCGTCATTACGACAGACGGAATGGAGAATGCCAGCCGTGAATATGATTACACGAAGATAAAAGCGATGATTGAACACCAAAAAGTGACATACGGTTGGGAGTTTATCTTCCTTGGTGCTAATATCGACGCATTGTCAACGGCTTCGAAATTCGGGATTCAAGAGGATTATGCTGTAAACTATCACGCTGACAGCGAAGGCACTCAGGTTAATTTCCAAGTGCTTAATGAGGTGGTTACATCTTTTCGAAAAGGTGAAAAGATCGAGCGTGCTTGGAAGGAAAACATTGAAAAGGATTTTGAAAGTCGTAAATGATATTTTTGAATGAAAAACAGTATCCGTGAAATTGGGTACTGTTTTTTATAATTGTTTATTATAAGACAACTGTTGGGCAGAAATGAATCGTTTATGAGAGAGGGGGAAATTTAAGTTCAACGGACGCCACGATGTTAACTAAATTCCCTATAATTTCATAATCGTACACTTTGAACGCTTAAAATCCGAGCTTTTTACGAACGTTTGCAGAATACGTTTGGCTAACAGGCAACATTGTTCCATCCTTTAATGTAATTTGGATGTTTGAGGAAAAATCACGCGAAACTTCCTTGATATATGAAATATTTACAATATAAGAGCGATGGATGCGTATAAAACATGTAGGAAGCTGAAGCGTTAACTCTTTTAACGTGTAGATTGAGTGATATCCCTCGTTTTTAGTATAAAACCAAGTCTTTTTTTGCAAGCTCTCTATATGAGAAACTTCTTCTATTGCAATTGGACACCGAGAATCCTCATTTCTCCCTGTTAAAAAGGTGAGTGGTTTCTGTTTCAAAAGTGGATGCGTAGTAGGCAATATAATAATTAATGCACCTGCTGTCTCTTCGATCTGAATAGGATAGCCAATTCCGTAGTAAGCGACCCCGAAAATTGAATCGTCTACGAGTTTTTCTACTTTACACTTTTTCTTGATAACTGTTTCAGCGACACTTCCTTTCTCTATCGTTTGTTCTTTTCGAATGCGAATATCATGTGCTCCCGAAATGTGCTGCGAATACGCGTTAGCAATATTTGGTTCGTACGGTTTCTAGTTGTTCAGCACCTCGCAGATATCTGGCATATAGGGGCGGATATCCGACAGATGGGAAGGGATATCCGTCATATAAACGGATATATCCGATAGATTTGGATGTATATCATGCACATACCGAAATATATCCGTAAAGCGGGACTATTCACCCATCTCATTTGAGTCAGAAGTAGCTGGATTTGCATTGGGAGTTGAACGTGCAAGCCTCTAATATTGATGCACCAAAAATAATTAATGCGATGAATCCCTCTAAAACCTCGCTATATTTCATTTCCTTTAACCGTTCTGCAACAATGTTAGTTGCAAAACGGTTATTTGTTTTATCCACGTACAAAACCGCAATTACTCTCTTATTTGACTTCTCTTGCATGTAAGCCCATTCCCCTTTAATATTTTTACATATTATGAACTACATTGGTTCTTGTCCCATCGGATACTAATGTTAAAACTAAAAAGGAAGGTGGTGATACATTATGAGTAAATACTATGATTGTGGTAATAACCGCTCTCGCAAGAGTAATTCAAAATCTTTTCATTTACAACTCCATGAACAACAACTCTATGAACAACGGTGTAAAAAACATAAAAGCCCAGATAAAAACACCGGTAACCCGGTTGTTCATGTGAATGTAAATGGATGTTGCGACAAAAACAAGGATGACAAAAAAGTGAAGTCAGCTTTTAGGGCTATCAAAAATTTACCAACACAAATACCAGCTGTTAATACTAATTTCAAAGTTTCATTTAATAATGAACAGTTCGATTTGAATAACGAATATAACAGTAACACATCCACATTTGTTGCAAAATCTGCAGGTGTATATCTATTCACGGCTACACTTATATTCGATCCTATTAATGAGAACGTTGATTATGAATTTGGAATGAATTTAAGAGTCAATGCAGTGTCAACAGATGTAGAAGCAGATTATACAGGATTTAATGCTGCTTTCTTTAACACTGTAGACCTTAGCGAAATCGTCATGTTAAATGAGGGCGACATTGTAGAGATTTTTGCGTTCAGTACCACTCCAGGTACAGTCATTGCCGAGCCACGTACTAGTTTTGCAGGCGCTAAACTTTCTTAGGAACACGATGAGGAATTAGAAATGTCGTTAAGAAAGCTTTACCGTAAAAGGACAACCTTCATGGCAAGTCCATTTTGAAGGTTGTCTTTTATGTTGTTCTAACTTAGCAGAACATCCCTCCAAACCCATTGTTTCTTGACCGCCTGCATGACCGTATTTCGATTCAAGAGATTGCACGAATTACTGAGCAGGATTATGTAGTCGACGGCACCACAGCGCTTCTGGATGCCATTGGGTCGACTATTCATAAGATCGGCAATGTCCTAAAGAAAAAAGTGAAGAAGTGCGTGCCGTGAACAACCGTGCCGACAGTAAGGCATAAAAATATACACGGAAAAAACCAACAGAAAAGCGTGGACTTTTCCGTTGGTTTTTTAATGTTTTCAGATTATCAGTTTGCGCTCCTTAGATAGCGAATCAGCGCATCTGTAAATAATTCAACGCCGACCGCTAGCATATCTTCATCGATATCGAATTTGGGATGATGATGGCCATAAGGATGATTAGGATCACCGATTCCGATAAAGATATAAGAGGCGGGAATCTCTAAGGAATAATAGGCGAAATCCTCGCCGCCTAGGATGGGTTCAATATCAACCACGACCTCTTCCCCAAATAGGCTTGTCGCTGTTTGTTTCATGTAAGAAGTTAACTTTGGATCATTCAGTAGGGGGGGATCCCCGTGTTCGTAATGTATTTCAAAATCAGCGCCAAAAGAGTCACAGACGCCTTTAATAATCGTTTCAATGCGCTTACGAATGAATTTCGACGTATCCAAATCGAAATAGCGAACCGTACCCGACGCAGAAGCAGTATCAGGAATGACATTATAATTTGAACCAGCATTCAATGTGCCAATACTAATTACCGCTGGGTCTGTAGGCTTTAAACTACGGCTAACAATACTGTGAAGTTGTGTAATCACATGTGAAATGACAAGTGTCGGATCGATTGCATCTTCTGGCATTGAGCCATGTCCGCCTTTTCCAAGGATTTTAAATGAAAAGCGGTCCACACCTGCCATTGTAGGTCCTTCACAAACCCCGATTTGCCCAGACTTTAACGGTTGCCATAGATGATAGCCGAAGATTGAGTCCACATTTTCTAGTAGATTTGCAGCAATAAGTTCAGTAGCACCGCCTGGAATATCTTCTTCTGCATGTTGAAAGATAAGTAAGATTGTCCCACGAATATCGTCTTTTTTACTTGATAAGTAATTGGCAACTCCAAGCAAGATTGCCATATGCCCATCATGTCCACAAGCATGCATGACGCCTTGGTTTTTTGAAGCGAATGGCAGATTAGTTTCTTCATGAATCGGCAAAGCATCCATATCTGCACGTATCCCAATTGTTTTGCCTTCGTGTGTGCCTTTGAGTACGCCAATTACATCTTTACCGGTCAGTGAATAAGTTTCAATCCCCAGCGCATGTAGCTGATCCTCAATATATTGTCTCGTTTCCTTTTCTTCGTAGGAGACTTCTGGATGTTGATGGAGGTAACGGCGTTGTTCGATTACCCATTTTGTTAACTCATGATGTATTTTCATTTTAATTCGACCTCACGTTTTGTTTGATTAAGAATAACCGATTAAATGTGCAACCGTTACAAAAATTGCACCTAAAACATAGTGGATAATGATTAAAGGGAAAATCCATTTCACCCATTTAATCCAAGGGATCCTAGCTAGTGCGAGACCCGCCATGAAATACCCAGATGTTGGTGTGAAAATATTAGATATGCCATCGCCGAACTGGAAGGCAAGTACTGCTGTTTGCCTTGTGACACCGACTAAGTCAGCCAAGGGTGCCATAATTGGCATCGTTAATGCAGCTTGTCCACTACCAGACGGGATAATGTAATTGAGTAGACATTGAACGATATACATGCCAATTGCAGCGAGTGCACTAGGCATTGTATCGATGCCAGAAGCGAGTCCGTTAAGAATCGTGTCCATAATTTTGCCGTCTTGAAGAACAACGAGGATGGCATTCGCAATACCGACGACAAGTGCGCCCATTACCAATACCTGACAACCTTTAATAAATGACTCAGCGATCTCACTGAAGTTCATCTTACCGAGAAGCCCCATAATAATCCCCATTAGTAGAAATAAACCGGAAATCTCAGCTAAGTACCATTCAAGTTTAATCACACCGAACGCCAGTGTTACAATTGTAGCGATTAATACGAAGAAAATGAGTTTATGTCTAGTATTCAAGCTCGTCATTTCAGTTAGCGTTTCAAATTCCTGTTCGGGACTCCCATATAAAACACTGGTCGTTGGATCAGCCTTCACTTTTTTCGCGTAGCGCATCACATACCAGATACTGACGGCTAGAAAAATGACCCAAAGAATCATCCGAAAACCCATACCTGAAAAGACGGGTACCTCAGCAATCCCTTGTGCGACTCCGATCGTAAAAGGGTTCATAAATGCCGCTGTAAAGCCTGCTGAAGTCCCGAGTAGAACGATAGCTGCACCGACTATGGAATCGTATCCGATTAAAACCATAAGCGGGACTAGAATGGTAATATAGGGAATTGTTTCTTCTGCTAATCCTAACATAGCCCCTGACAATGCAAAGAATGTCATAAGGATGGGGA
Organism: Sporosarcina sp. Y1009; assembly: GCF_057669865.1. NCBI lineage: Bacteria > Bacillati > Bacillota > Bacilli > Caryophanales > Caryophanaceae > Sporosarcina > Sporosarcina sp. Y1009. Next base: position 240,300 of record NZ_JBYHFO010000005.1, read on the forward strand.
TGAGTAAATACTCCCGATCTTTCATTTTCGTAGAGATGGTTCCAACGGCGGCGGTAATTGCCCCTGTAGATTGCAAGACACCAAATGCACCACCGACAATAAAGATATAAAAAATAATACCCGCAGCATTTGTCATTCCTTTATGTAAGGATTGAAAGATTTCAAAAAAACCTGTAGGAGAAGCCTCTACTTCATGATACGTTCCATCAACAACAATGGTACGTCCTTCATCATTCACGATGCGATCATATTCACCGGCAGGGACAAGATAAGTCGCAACTGCCGCAATTATAATAACGATAAATAATATAACGTAAACGTGAGGGATATTAAACTTCTTTTTCTCTGGAGAATTTGCCGCATTTTGCTTATGCATATTCGATTCCTCCTACTCTTTTTATGAAATAAATGATTCATAACATTGTAGGTGAAAGAAAAATAGCTGTCAATGTACGATTAATTGTTCAAAATCAAGAATTTATCTTTGCTACCGATTTATTTGATTAACAATTTGCACTATGTATCCACATTTAATGTGCATAAAAATTACTTTGGAGGGTTATTAAGAAAAAAAGGTGCCTGATTTCGAAAAACATATGAAATCAAGCACCTATTATAATATCCACATGTTAATAAGTGATTCGTTACTAACGATATTCCTTAATCACCAAAATAATGTGGATATAAATTCTTGTGCGTCCCAATCCACTGTTTCATCTCAATGACCATTTCTTCATAACTCGGGACTTTGAATGAGAAATCTTGACGATGATTGTGCAATGTTTTGTCAACATTTACTGTATCGCTAGGCGAAATCGTTATTTCATTCGCTTTAAAATGCTTCTTGAAAATCTGCAATAACTCAAATTTACTAATGCTTTGATTGTTAACAAGATGATATAATCCCGTTAGATTGTCGGCGGCAGCCTTTTCCATTGCTTTTGCTAATGTTAATGTGGTCACACCAGTCCAAATGGCGCCTGTATAGCCATTTATGGTTCCTTGTTGTTGCATAAACCAATTATATAAACCGATGCCATTCTTTTTCATATCTGGTCCAATGATTGAATTTCGGAAGACTAACGTATTGTGGGCATGCATCTCACCCAATGCTTTGGTTCGATCATAAAACGTTTCACCGTCATGCAGGCTGTTTTCAACATAAGGGGCTGATTTACCTGAGAAAACACAATCTGTGCTCATATGAATGAGTTTGGTAGGGGTGTTTTTTAATGATTCGGCTATAAAATGTGGTAAATAACTATTTAAATAGACAGCTAATGAAGGGTTTGTGTCACAAGCCTTGTTTAATACACCTATACAATTAATCACAACATCATAATCATCTTTTAGTATTGAATCTAACAATGGCTCGATCCTAACATCCCCAATAATATTCTTGCAATAGGGGAAGGGCGTTCTCGAAAAGGTTGTCACATCATGCCCTTGTTCACTTAAATAGAGAGAGATGGTATGACCCGCCATTCCAGTTGCCCCTAGAACTAAGAATTTCATATCAAGCCTCCTCCCAGTTCTTCAGTTCGTTTTGAACAACAGCTAGCGCTAATAATTTCTTTTTTATCTCTTCTACTGAAAGGATATTTGTATTATTTGAGTTGTATTCTTCAGTTAACGAAATAGTGGGCGAGCCTTCTACGAGATATTTACCGTAATTTAAGTCCCGGTTATCAGCGGGTATTCGATAAAAATCGCCCATATCAATGGCTTTTGCTGCTTCTTCTTTCGTAAGGAGTACCTCGTAAACCTTTTCTGCGTGACGTGGGCCGATGATTTGAATATTATTTTTCACATTGAATAATTCATTAAGCGCTTGTGCTAAATCTTTTATATAAGAAGCAGGCGATTTTTGAACCATGATGTCTCCATTCGATGCGTTTTGAAACGCATAGATAACCAATTCGACCGCTTCTTCAAGGCTCATCATAAAGCGTGTCATTTGGGAATCGGTTATGGTTAATGGCTTTCCGTTCTTAATCTGTTCGATAAATAATGGAATGACGGAACCGCGTGAGGCCATCACGTTTCCATATCGAGTTCCACAGATAATGGTATGACTAGAAGCAATCATTCTTGATTTGGCAATGAATGTTTTCTCCATCATCGCTTTCGAAATCCCCATTGCATTTACGGGGTATGCTGCTTTATCTGTAGATAGGCAAATAACTTTTTTTACACCTGCATTTATGGCGGCATTTAATACGTTTTCTGTTCCGAGGACATTAGTTTTAACGGCTTCCAGTGGAAAGAATTCGCAAGAAGGCACTTGCTTGAGGGCTGCGGCATGAAAAACATAATCTACATTGTACATGGCATTATTTAGGCTGCTACTATCCCGTACATCTCCAATGTAAAACTTAATTTTATTGCTTTGAAAGCGAATGCGCATATCGCCTTGTTTCTTTTCGTCTCTTGAAAATATCCTGATTTCCTTGATATCGGTATCCAAGAATCTTTTCAAAACTGCGTTTCCAAATGATCCGGTACCACCAGTTATTAATAAGATTTTGTCTTTAAACAAATATTGATCTTGGGGCTGTCGTATCATCATTTTAACCCCCTTAGATGCAAATCATATTCGGAATTCTCTCTAGGATAGTTATACCAATAGGCGAATAATCCAGTATATTTACAGGTTGGATTTTGGTCCATCAAGACTCTATTAAAGTCCCAGTCACCAGCCATATCTGCTCTATTTGTGAACTTCGCTTCGCCAATAAAACCTCTTCGAATGATCTTAAATTGTCCACACCATGTATAGGAATTTTCTTTATTTTTCACAAATTGATGACCTTCTTTTGTTAACATATTGTAGTAATAGATGTCATAATCTCCGTTCACTTGCGCCAAGACATCTCGAATAGGCGGTAAATACTGATCATCACTATCGATTATGGCTACATAATCACCAGTCGCTTCTGTGATGCAACGGTTATATGTATCACTGGCGCCTATATTCTTGTGATTGATTAGTATTTTTAATGGTAGACAGGTTTTTTGATACTCTTTTAAGATTTCTAATGTCCTATCAGTGGACCCATCATCACAAACGATAATTTCAAATGCATATTCTCTAGGAATACTATCTAGCATTGTCTTAATCCAATTTTCACTATTGTAAGCTGGTGTGAGAAAACTAATTTTCATCTAGGCACCTCATTTCTTTTATGCATATTTCTTTTGTCCTTACACGTTTACTATATGCACAGGTTTGTCTAACCTATAGGCCTGCGTGACTTGCATAATGAAGTTGTCGATGTGTCGTTAGTAATTGTCATGCTTATCTTTGCATGACAGTTACTTGTTTATTGGGAGCAAGTAGGTGGTCATGTATCAACTAAACCCGCTGTATGTTTTCGCAATTTTCCGTAAGGTTTCTCCCTATTCTTCTAGGGGTCTCAGTAGGCCTTTTAAGCGTTTTAAGCTAATTCAGACACTCTAAGTCTACTTTGTGCGGAGATTAATGTTAAAAAGTCTTCTGAACGGTTAGTTTTACGTTAATTCATAAAAAAATCATGTGTTTTATTATAAATATCAGATCTATAGATAATTGAATACAAAAATAGTTGAAAATAAACAATAAACTCTTTAATGGTGAACAAAAAAGAGGGGGGAGGGGAGGAGATAAACAGGGTTCTTTGAATGACGAAAATCGATGTATACGTTAATAGTAACGTTGTGTACAAACATGTATACAATTGTAAACGATAAAGTATACTTGTAAACAAACACGTACACATGATGCGGCTATTGGAGTGGACGCTTATGTACACATGTATACATCAATGTGCACAATATTACAGTTGTGTGATAAATGCCCACTTTACATTGACCTTCCTCTATAACTCATATAAAGTTTAAGTAGTAATCTAGGTTAAGAGAGAGGATGTTTTAAGTTGACAGTATCGCGTATTGCAGCAATTGATGTAGGTAATGATTCGTTAAAAGCGATTTTTGGAAAATTAGAAGCAGAACTTAATATCCCTAATGTTATTGCACAGGATATCGAAGACCGACCAGTCATCGGAATAGAAGAATTGGACAACCAAGATCCGATTGATGGAATTCATATTCGTGTGCACTCACCTGCATTGAAAGATAATAATTCAATCTACCGTGTGGGGAATTTAGCTGCGAAAAGTAGTAATTCTACTGAACTCGATCCGGGTAGCAACAAATCCGAAGAAGATCAGACGCTCGTTATGTTGTTTGCAGCACTAGCATTAGACGCAGTTCGTGAAGAAAATACGAAAGTATTTAAACGCAAAAATGATGTTGTCGAGGCTAGTTATACAATGGGAACCGGACTTCCACTTAGAGAAGTGAAAGAAGGAAAAGATGTTGGCTACCGTGCACAACTACTTGGATCTGTTCACCAAGTTGAGTTTTTAGTTACACCAAAGTATCAAGGAATTAAAGTGAACATTAAATTTGATGAAGTGAAAGTATATCCAGAAGGTTTTGCGGCATTTATCAATCTAGTTATGGATAATGATTTGAATATCATCAATAAAGAATTGATCGACAAGCAAATCCTTATTCAAGACATCGGTGGTCTTTCTACAGATGTAGCAGTGATTAAAAACCGTAAAGTGGATGATGATAAGGCACAAGGGTTTAACTTGGGCGTATCTGGATCACTCGATGAAATTCGTGAAGAAATTTACGCAAGACACGAAGTTGAGTTGGATAGCCGAATGGATGTTGTCGATATTATTACGCGCAAAAACGACCGCAATCACATCATGGTAAAAGGTAGCCGAACAAATGTGCATGATATCGTAGATCGGATTCTATTAGATTTAGCGAAGAAGCAATATCGTCATTTACGAAATATATGGGCGAGAAACTCACAAACTGAAATTTGCTACTTTATCGGCGGAGGCTCAATTGTTCTAAAAGATTACCTCAAATCATTAAATAATAGTTTAGACGGCTATAATATCGACTTCTTCGAAGACGAAAAAGAAAGCGTTTGGATGATGGCGAATGCCTATTACAAACTTATTTCAGATTTTGCTAAGAAAAGTGAAATAGAACAGCCGAAAGCAGCAGAAAAAGCAGTTACAACAAAATAGGGTGATAAGGTATGAATGAAAAAGGATTAAAAAGAGGCCAACCCATTACATTTCGTCTCCCCTCTGATACATCTGATCACACATTAAAGCAGTTACAAAAGCTGAAAGAGGTCGAAAGAAGAAACTTCTCCAGTAAAATTGCAGAATTTGTGATTAACGGTGTGAATGAATCTCTTTTAAAACAACGAGAAGCCATTGTCATTCCGCTACCAAAAGGGTTAACAAAAGTTCAACGGGATTGGTTGAAACATGAACATTCTGAGGCATTGCTCGGCAGTATTGTCTATCAACTTATGTCTGATCCGAATCGTACAGCATCTCTCTTTGCGTCATTGAATAGTAATGCATTAGAGGTAGATGATGCCCTATACCTTCAAGAGGAAATAGCGGCGACCGTCGAAACTGAACAGATTGACGATATTAATAGTGAAGATGACTTAGAAAGTTTTGACTGGAAACAAATTACAAAGAGTGAACCTAAACCTGAGGAAGAAGAAATCAATCCACTTGAAGATTTCCTTGCCCAGATGAATAAGTAAAAATCAAATACAAAAAGCTCAGCAATCATTTTGATTGGCTGAGCTTTTTCTCTAATATTGTAAATACAAATGATATTTAATCTGCTGGGAAACTTTGCAGTAACATCGATTTAAAACTTATATTGATATACCATGGCTAATAAGAACTTCTTTCATGAAGTCCTCTGTCGAGTTGGTGTCTTCAACAAGAAAATCAAAGTCGGCTCTATTAATCGAATGAATATTGTAGTTTTTAATTGCGTTTTTTACGTAACTTTTCTTTAGTAAATTCAAATCCAGTTCTTTAATTGATAATTGATCAAAGCTTTCAGGAATGATTATATTGGTACCAGGGATACTATCCTCAGGATTTCCACGCTTAACTTCAATGCCGTTTTTCTTGGCGAAGGTTAGCTGAGCCATTTGATGTTTTCCTGCTCCAGTGTATTCAGTTTCTTGAACAACGATTACTTGGTCATCATTCAATTCTCGAGCCATCGCGATTGCAGCTGCTAAAGATGTATTGCCGGCTGGTCCTCTTTCTAAGCCTTCTAATTGGGCAAGTGCCTCAGTAATATAAAAGACTTCGCCTTGGGTTACCGTTACATATTGATCAATATATCTTAAAACACGTGCTGCATTTCTTGGTACATCAGTTCTATCTGGCCATGTGGCAAAAGGAGCTCCGAATCCAGTATGACCTGTAGTAAAGGATTTTCTATTAAAATCCTTGTCGGAAGCCATATGTAATCCTGTTAGATCAACTGATGCACCGACGATTTTTGTTTCTGTCGCACCTGCTTTTTGTAATCCTCTAGCAGTTCCAGTCAAATTTCCTCCGCCAGCGTTCGTTGCAATAACGACGTCTGGATATTTCCCTTCTAATTCAAAAAACTCATTAGCAATTTCTACACCTAACGTTTCAACTCCTGCAATACTAAACGGTGAGTACAGAGATGCGTTAAAATATCCCGTTTCTTCAAGTAACTTTAAAACAGTATAGAATAGTTCTGGACCAATGGTTTGCTGAATAACCTCAGCACCATATGCTTCACATTTTCTTGCCTTTTCCAATATCTCAGGTTGACCAATTTTATTTGAATCAAATACTTCCTGAACGACAATCGTTTTCAATCCTCTTTGGCTTGCTTGGGAAGCGACAGCAGCTCCGTAGTTCCCACTGGTGGCTACAATTACTCCTTTATATCCCATCTTTTTCGCATAATCGACTGCGACGGAAGCGCGTCTCGCCTTATATGAACCTGATGCATTTGCAGCTTCATCCTTAATAAAAACTCTTGCGCCTTTTCCACTTTCTGAATGCTTTTTAATCAGTTTATTGATGTTTTTTAATTCAAAAATTGGAGTATTTCCGACCTTGGTTTCTTTTTGAATACGTTCGATATCTTCTAGTGTATAACCCGTTTTACTCATCATCTCTTCATAGGAAAATGAAAAACTTCCATACTCGAATTGATCATAGTCTAATCCCGTAGATTGTTTAATAATTTTATTTTTGCGTGCCATAACTGATGCATATGACTGATTATTCATTTGTAGAGGTCCCCATTTCTTTCCGTAACTCTTTCCCGACATCCATTAACTCTTGAATATACTCTCCGAAGTCGTGAGTATGACGAGGGCGAATGTCACATAATTTTCCTGTTACAGTTCTTCCGATTAAAGTTTCAATCTGAACTTTGTCCCCAATAACAGCTTTTTCATTTAGTAAGTTTCCCTTCAACCACTGCTTTAAGGGAGTCTTCTTAGTATCTTCAGGTAACCGTGAAGTTCTTTCTTCGGGGGACAATATTGTCTCTTCTATTTCAACCCAATCTCCAAGTACTGCGTATTTCATTTATACCTTCTCCTCACTTAAGTGCTTAACTGGTTCGCCATTTTCTCCAATGTATCTTCTTCCCCAACCTGTAATTACAGAGAATATCATTACGGCTAGTAAAGCCCAACAATAGATGACCCAAGGGGCTATCTGGTTTGTTGATAATATTGGAACAATATCGCCGAATACTGCATTTGCTTGTTCGGATGATGCACGGACAAGTAATAGTGCAGGTGTCCAGGGTAAAGAAAATACTAATGTATTAGCAAAAGCATCCAAAACGTTTGCTGTTCGATAACGGTGAAGTTTAAACTTTTCTCCAACGGGTTTTGCATATGAGATTCCGACAGCGAGTATTGGCGGGGCGTTAAGACCCATTACAGAACTCATTGCTAAAACTAAACCGGCAATCGAGGCTTCTGCACCTCTCGCTGTCTTAACTACTTTTTGAGATAGATCAATTAAAGCTTTATCACCACCGCCAACTCTCATCACGTTAACGCAGGCCATTAACAATAATGCCAAAATAGATATGTCGACCATTCCACCGATTCCATCTACAAATACACCTTGAACAGCGCCATCCTTAATAAATAATAGATTGGAAAAACTATTTAATTTAAAAAAGTGTGCTAATATTACGCCGACTATTGTTCCAACCGTAGTTGCACTGATAAGATGTGCGCCTCGCATTGCTAGAATAATAGTTAATAACGCGGGAATAAGCATAACTAAACCAACTGGATTCATATTTTCACTTAATTTTTCAACTGGAACTGCAGAAGTTGAACCGCCGCCACCCAGGACTAATAACAGAATTAGTGTGATTATACTAGCAGGAATTGCATATTTAATTCTCGATTTTACCACGCCACCTATGTCCGCATCCTGACTCGCAGCCGACGAGATTGTTGTATCAGATATAGGTGCCAAATTGTCACCGAAAGCTCCCCCTCCAACAATTGCTCCAGCTAGAATTAAAGGATCAGCACCTAACATAATTCCCGCTGGATAAAGGACTGCCATCCCAGCAATAATGGTTCCGAATGCTGTCCCTGTAGTTGTAGCGAATATTGCACTGGCGATAAAAGTAACAATCACAAATGTAGTTCCGTTTGCTCCCAAATGGTACGCAGCCCAAAGAATTCCTTGTACTAATCCGGATTCTTTCAAAACCGTTGCAAATACACCGGCAAAAATCCAACACGCGACTGGAATGATTGCAATCTTATCTGCCATACCTTCAATAACAGCTGTCGAGTACTTTTCCTTTTCCTTACTAAGAAAGAAAGTAAGCATTATCCCAAGTAACGCTGCAACCCACATACCCCTTATATCTGGAGTTTGAAGAATAGAAATATACACTGCGATTACCACGAAAATAGCGAATGGTAGAAATGAAGTCCAGCGACCCCCGAAAAACTTTACATCTGATATATTTTTATCCAATATAAATTCCCCCGTCCTTGTCTTTGTACCTTTATAGTTTTTAGAGTTTTATAAAGCGCTTACATTTGATGATATAATGGGTCCTTTCATAAGTAATCGTGTATATATTTAATTTTTATGAACTATGTTTTTCATCTAACATGTTAAAATTCTGCTGGACTAATGACGGATACAATGATTACTTCTGTATCGCCAATGTTAATAGCATTATGAGGTGTGTTTTCTGAAAAATATATGGTGTCACCTTCTTCTAAAATATGCTTCTCACCATCCACGATAAATTCAACGGTACCATTATTTATTAAACAACATTCAGCGCCCTCATGAATACTTGTGTTTTCATCCATTTTCCCCCCAACTTCAATTCGAGTTAATAGTAATTGGAATTCTTGCACGAATGTTGGTGAAAGCAACTCATAAATAGGATTCGAATCTGGCAAAATTAATTTTTTCCTTTCTGCTTTCTTAATAACGGAACTGGTTTTATTTTTTTCTTGAAAAAAGTAAGTGATAGGTACTCCTAATACATTTGAAATTTTTTTCAACATTGTTATGGAGGGACTCGATAAATTACGCTCAATTTGACTAATATGACTGCTGCTCACTCCAAGTTCAGTTGATAAATTAACAATTGAAATACCTTTACCCTCTCGTAAGTCTCGTAATATTTTACCTAATTCCACTAATTTCACCCCTATTTCCATATGTTTTGACTAAGTTGAGGATTATTACAAATGATTGTTGTAACAATTCAATAAATTATAGCAACTCAAAAGTTAACTGTCAATTTATTTTTTAACTTTAAGTTTATAAAGTTATCTTTTAATGAATAAAGTTTTGAATTATTCTTCTAATCGTTGATTTATTGGTATAATTAAAATTAATTTATCCATAAAAATTAATTGGAGTGAAAAAAATGAACTTACAAGAACCAGTAAAAATACGTAATCACGGCGTTACGATTGGACGTCTTCCAGTTGGGATGAAAAATTGCATTACTGATGTAAGAGGCGTAAAAGTCGGGCACGTCACAATTGATAAACCGTTAGCCGGCGGTGAATATGCGGCGACTGGTGTAACGGCTATTTTGCCACATGGCGATAACTTATTTAGAAAGAAAGTAATTGGGGCGTCTTATGTTTTGAATGGTTTTGGGAAAACGACAGGACTTGTTCAAATCGATGAGCTCGGACTTATTGAATCACCGATTATGTTAACGAATACTTTTGGCGTTCCAGCTGTCACTCAGGGAACACTTCAATATATGTTGCAAGAAACACCGGAAATTGGCGACACAACTGGAACGGTCAATGTGGTGGTCGGAGAATGTAATGATAGTCGATTGAACTCGATTCGTGCGCTCGAAGTTCAGCCGAGAGATGCAGTAGCGGCAATTCATGAAGCGACTACAGAACCTTCTTTAGAAGGGGCCGTTGGTGCGGGAAAAGGCATGATTTGCTTTGGTTATAAGGGCGGCATAGGGACATCATCACGTGTCATTCGAACGGGGTCTTCAGGAAAAGTCTATACAATAGGTTGTCTTGTACTGAGTAACTTTGGCTCAAAGGAAGATTTTCAAGCTGGCAAATACCAATTAAACGAGCCTAAAGAAACGCCTGCTTATCCACAAGAAGCAGACGGTTCTATCATCATAGTGTTGGCAACTGATGCCCCTGTAGATAGTAGGCAACTGAGACGAATCGCGAAAAGAAGCGGAATTGGATTAGGTAGAACGGGTAGCCATTTCAGTCATGGGAGTGGAGATATTGTGATTGCATTTACGACTGCTAATCCCAAATATCATGTTTCTGAAGATCCTATTGAAAATGACTATCTATTAAGGGAAGACGGAGAAATTATGAATGAGCTTTTTATTGCAGCAACAGATGTGACCGAAGAAGCGATTTTGAACTCCATGTCACAGGCTGTCACAACAACTGGAAGAAAGGGTAATACTGTCTATGCATATCCGTTTTGATAAGAATATGGAAAGACAAGCGCAGAACGAGTGGGAGATGAATGAATGTTTGTCGTAAATACAGAAGCAGCTATTTATAAGGACGGAAAATACTTACTGATTAAGCGTAGCGAGAAGGAAGCGCATGCAGGTGGTAAATTGTCGCTTGTTGGTGGGAAAGTTGAAATTGAAGGGTTTTCTTCGGATATTTTGGAGCGCACGATTGTGCGAGAAGTAGCGGAAGAGGTTGGTTTAACCCTTCGTGCAAGACCGAGGTATATACAAAGTACAAGTTTTGTGACGGATACGGGGAAGCATGTCGTGAATGTTTACTTCTTATATGAGAATCCAGTGGGGGAACCCTATGTTGCGAGTGTTGATGAGGTGGCCGGGGTTTATTGGATGTCGCCTGAGGAGATTTATCATCACGTTGAATTACCACATTACTTGAAAGACAGTATTAAGCACGCAGAAGTATTACGGAAATCAATTCATTGCTAGAAAACCAAGAATTTGTCAAATTGACACATTTATGAAAAATAAAACTAATGAGTGCATCAAAAATGTTTCTATCAATGAATTCCAGGGAAAAGTAGAGTGGGGTGTTATTGGTGGAAAAACTAGTCTATATTATACGACACTGTGAAGCTGAAGGGCAGGAACCACATGCAAAATTGACTGTCCAAGGCAAAGCACAAGCGGAAAGTTTAGTTTCGTTTTTTGATGATATCGAGGTTGATCGAATTATCGTCAGCCCTTTTGTTCGGGCACGAAGCACGGCATTACCACTTGCTGAAGCGAAGGGACTGGACATTGAGCAAGATAATAATTTGACTGAACGGGTCCTGAGTTTACAAGATGATACAGATTGGCTCAATAAATTGAAGGACAGTTTTTCAGATGTCCATTTAAAATATAACGGGGGTGAGTCTTCAATTGAAGCCATGACCCGGGCTTATAGAGTCATCAGAAATTTAAAAAGTGATACGAAGACAGTCATTGTCACTCACGGAAATCTAATGACCTTATTATTAAGGTGCTTTGACAAAAGTTTTGGGTTTGACGAATGGAAAGAACTCACGAACCCAGATGTATTTAGAATTCGTGAATCGAGTGGATCCGTCTCGGTTGAACGGGTTTGGCAAGGTTGAATGTTGCCACTCTAGAAGTCTATCTACACAAAGAAAGACGAACGTGTATATTTATAGGTAAAATATCGCTCGCTTGGCAATTGAATTTGCTGAGCGCCTTTTTTATATTGTTGGAGAAAATGACAAGACATGATGTCAATTTTACAAATCTTTTACATTCCCTTAACACTTCTTTAACACAGTGTAGATATAGTTAAGTCATGGTAGTCATAGAAGATGATGGAATTGGACTATAACTACTGGGACTTGAGCTGAAAAACATTGAGAAAGTAGGGATGATCGTATGAAGTTTCTATTAACGAATGATGACGGAATTGCTTCACCCGCTTTAGCTGCAATTGTTGAGGTCATGAAGGAATACGGAGAGGTTTTTGTTGTTTGTCCTGATAAAGATATGAGCGCTGTGGGGCATTCAATTACATTTCGAGAGTCTTTGAAGGTTCGGGAGACATCCGTTTTCGGTAACAATGTAAAAGCTTGGACAGTCAGCGGATCGCCTGCTGATTGTGTGAAAATAGCTTTGGAAGTATTAGTCCCAGATGAAATCGATTTTGTCGTATCGGGTATGAACATTGGTTCGAATATTGGCCGGGATAGTTATTATTCAGGCACGATAGCTGGAGCGCGAGAAGCCTCCTTCTTTGGTATACCAGCCGTTGCTGTTTCTTTGGACGTTAATGCTGTGATTCTCGATTATAGCGAATCGAAAAAACTCTTTAATCAGGTAATGGAAAACATCTTAGGACAACAATATGCACCGAATTTATTACTGAATATAAACATTCCCAATCTTGAAGCATCACAATGCAAAGGTGTGACTTTTGCAGAACTGGATTTTAGTGTTTTAAGGTATAAACATCTTCAAGAAGTAGATGTAGAGGGAAATGAAGTCTATTGGCTAAAAGGGCAACCGTCACAACTTACTTTCGACGAGCTAGAAGGTGACTTCTCATTGTTACGCGAAGGATATGTTACAGTGACGCCTTTACAAGCTCAAATAACAGACTTTAGTAATAAACGAGAAATTGAACATTGGTTCAGCAGTACTCAAAAGCCGACTTCTGTGCCACTTTAAAAAGGTTAAGAACGACGTAAGGATATAGTTCCTAATTGAAAAAGGTGAAATTATGATTGCGACAAATGATGCGAAAATAACAGATGATTTACTTCAACTCATTATAGGTGGGAAATATAAAGAAAATGATCGATTACCGTCGGAAAATGAATTAGCGATTCACTATAAGGTGCCACGATTTAATGTGAGAAATGCATTTTTGAAATTGGAAGATATGGGTTATATTTATTCGAAGCAAGGAAAAGGTCGATTCTTAAAGCCAAAGAAGCATCAGCTAAAATTAAATCTCGCTGGAAACAGAAGTTTTAGTGAAGAAATGAGACAGGCAGGACATGATTTGGAAACGCAAAATCTCGGGTATGTAAAAGTTCCTTATGATGAAAAGATTTATGCTAAGCTTCAAGTAGGGCGTTGTGACGAAGTGATTAAGATTTCACGACTTCATATCGTGGATGGCCAGCCGACTGCACTTCATATTTCGTATGTTTCCAAATCTGTTTTTCCGAAAATTGAGCGAGATGGGGATAATATTCAATCCATGTTTAGCTATTACGCAGATCAAGGATTTACAGACTTTTCGAGTAATAAAGGATATGTCAGCATTTCATTTCCAACGAGTGTGGAGCGTGGACTTTTCGATTGTGCATCACTTGTGCCTTTATTAGTTGTCGAAAGCGACTGCATCGAGACCAATCAAAACATGGTTTTGGGCTATACCAAAATAATTTACCGCAGTGATCTATTTACCTATGTCATTTCGGAAGATTGAACAGGAAAACTTTGTCTTTAGACAAGGTTTTTTTGTTTGCCTAAAAATAATCTAGCTCCAAGCATCAGTCGATTAAGTTTTTACAGTTCTTTAATAATTACTTTACAAACCCTTAACACCAGGCAACTTGGCAACAAGATAAGCTTGGTTTGTAAAGGAGTGAGAAATTGAATCGACGCAGACGAACGGCAATTCTAATTGACGGCTCACCAAGTTTTGCAAAAGACTTAGCCGGTGAAATTGAACGTAACTATGCTATTCAAGTTTTGTCAGAACCACAACATGCATTAACCATGATTAAGTTGAGGGAGACGGCTAAAAATTCACTGTTTTATCTTGGTGAAGTGTTGGTGACAGAAACAAAGGTGCAGATCAACAACCAAATCGGTGTCGGCATCGTAGTAGGGAATGAAGAGGAACTTTCCTATTCGCTTGCAGTGATTGATGCAGCATACCAAGCAGAATTACAAGAAACTCAAAACTGGAAATTACGATTTGAACATGAAGAAAAACGGATTCAAAAAAATAAGGCAAATAAAGAACAATCGATTCTGAAAACAAAAGTTGATTTTGAAATGATGGATGTTTAGTGAAAACTAAATTCAAACGAGGAGTGAAATCATGGCAATTGACTTAGTACACGATACGCAAGAAGTGTTTCGCATTCTTCTTAATTGCATGTCGAGGCCTGGAACGATAGAAAATATTGAAGAAATCGGAAGGCCGATTGGACAACATCAATATTGCGATCACTCAATTTTCGTGAGTGCAATTACATTATTGGATGGGGAAACGAGCTTTCATGTTGTAGGTGAACAAGCGGACAACATCGGAGAATTCCTTTCATCCTTTACTTATGCAAAAGTTGCTGAACTACAACAAGCAGATTATATCTTCATCATGAAAGATGCTAAAAAACAACAGATAAAAAATGTGTTTAAAGAAGCTAGAAAAGGCACATTAAGAAATCCGCAGCAGTCCACAACGATTCTAATCGAAACAAATCAGCTATCGACTGGAAACCAGCTGTTGTTAGAAGGGCCTGGCATCGAACGCACTAAAAACGTGGAAATTGCGGGTAGTGAATTTTGGATTACTGAACGAGCAGAAGCCATCAAGGAGTATCCACTTGGTGTAGATCTTATTTTAATCGATTCAAACAGCAACATTATGTGTTTGCCAAGAACGACGCTGATTTATGAACGAGAGGTGAGCTAATGGCTTATGTAGCTGTTAAAGGTGGCACTGAAGCGATAGCGGAATCGATTAAGCGCCTTACCTATGAACGCATTCAAGAACATGAGCTATTGGAAATTGAGACGATCATGGCCACAATGCGTGGGATGGTGGATCAAGTAATGTCTGAAAGTAGTTTGTACTCGGAGTATCTAGCGGCACTTGCGATAAAACAATCCGAAGGCAATGTGGAAGAAGCGGTGTTTTTATTACGAGCACATCGTTCAACATTGCCGAGGACTTATTACACAAGAGTTGTTGAGACAAATACGATGGCGGTCGAGCGAAGAATCTCAGCGAGTTTTAAGGATATACCAGGCGGACAAATCCTAGGGGCATCTTACGACTATACACATCGTTTACTGGATTTTAATCTTCTCAGTGAATCTAAAGCCGGGATGAAGGATTGGGTAATTGATTTTTTAAACGAGGCAACTGAAACAACAACATCGAACTTAAATGCTTTGCCTAAAGTTGTTGAGTACTTACGGGAAGAACAGTTATTTTCCCAAGTTGAAGACGACAACACAGAACCCATCGACGTGACAAAACAAAGCCTACAGTTTCCGACGACGCGCAGCGAACGACTGCAAGTGTTGACGAGAGGGCAAACAGGGGCCGTTACATCCCTTGGGTATGCAGCGATTCGAGGGTATGGTCAAGTCCATCCAACAGTCGGGGAATTACGTGTTGGCAAGTTGCCGCTCACAGTGAACCATCCTACAGATCAATCGGATGATGAAGAAAACGACTATTATATCGGCGAAATTAAGGTAACAGAAGTGGAGTCGTTTGTTCCTGTTTCTGTACAAAACGACAACCATATAGAAGAAATGGAATTTGAAATCGGCTACGGCATTTGTTATGGACAAAACGAAACGAAGGCCATTGCAATGAGTATTTTAGATCACGGCTTAGAAGTCGGGAAGAAAGACCATCCAACGCAGGACGAAGAATTTGTCCTACTCCATATAGATTCAGTCGAGTCAAGCGGTTTTATCTCACATTTGAAGTTGCCACATTATGTGACATTTCAATCCAAGCTTGATAGTATACGGAAAATTAAAAAGGAGTCTAAAAAATAATGCAGTTGCAAACACATTTCGCTTTATTTGATGAAGGTTCGAAAAAGGAAATACGAAGAGCCATTTTAAAAGGTGTAGCCATCCCGGGCTATCAGGTACCTTTTGCTTCAAGAGAGATGCCTATTGCGCGCGGCTGGGGAACAGGCGGCCTTCAAATCACGCTATCTATCATTGGTAAAAAAGACATATTAAAAGTAATTGATCAAGGCTCAGATGAATCGGTCAATGCGGTTAATATTAAAAAACTTGTCAATAAAACAACGGGTGTTCAAACGACCATAGAAACAAGTGAAGCTTCGATTATCCAATCACGACACCGTATTCCAGAAGTTCCGTTAACGAAAAATCAAATTATGGTGCTACAAGTTCCGATTCCTGAACCACTACGTTGGGTTGAACCGAGTGAATTTAAAACGAAAAAACTTCACGCCGAAAATGACTATAGCGGGGCATGGCTCATGTTGTTCGAACAAATTATGAAGTATGGGAAGACGGCTACAGATGCGGATCATCCGGTACTTGTGCATGACCGTTATGTGATGGCACCTAGTCCAATTCCGCGTTTTGATAATACGAAACTTCATCAATCAGAGGCCTTGATCTTATTCGGTGCAGGTAGAGAAAAGAAAATCTATGCGATTCCGCCCTATACAAATGTGTCGTCACTCGCGTTTGAGGACTATCCATTCGAAGTAGAATCGTTTGAAGGAAAACAATGTCGCTTATGTTCTTCGGTTAATGTCTATCTTGATGAATTGGTAAATCAGGAAACAGGTGTTACTGAATATCAATGCAATGATACGAGTCATTGTCTATCCCAGTTGAACAAAGAAGCGCCTACTACAGGAGTGGAGGTTGCCTATGCGAGATAAGCCGATCTTACAAGTGAGGAATTTTAAGAAGCAGTATGGACCAGGTTGCACGAACTGTGCCGACGATGGCATTGTCGAAAAAAACTATTGCCCCAAGTGCCAGACCGTCTATGCTTGCCGGAATATTTCGTTCGATTTACATGAGGGTGAAATACTGGGAATCGTCGGAGAAAGTGGCAGTGGAAAGTCTACGCTGATGAAGTGTTTGTACTTCGACGAAGCCGTAACAGATGGGCAAGCTTATATCCGTTCGTATAAAGGCGGACAAACAAATATCTTTGAAGAATCATCACAACAACACCGCCATATCCGAAATTATATTCTTGGAATGGTCTATCAAAATCCGATTCTTGGTTTGAAAATGGATTTTTCATCCATAGGTAATATTGCTGAAAAATTGATTGCGGCAGGTGATCGAAATGTTCAGCGCATGGAAGACAGAAGCAAAGAGTTACTAGAACATGTTCATATTCCACTTGCGCGTATGAAAGACGAACCAAGGAAGTTTTCTGGTGGGATGCAGCAACGTGTTCAGATTGCAAAAGCACTTTCCAATAATCCACCCATTTTATTTTTAGATGAAGTGACAACGGGTTTAGATTTATCGGTACAGGCAAGTGTGCTTGATCTCATTAAAAAAATTCAACGAGAACTTGGAATCAGCATGCTCGTAGTCTCACATGATTTGGCGGTTATTCGGATGTTGGCGGACCGCACCATTGTCATGCTCAACGGAGAAATTATTGAACAAGGGCTTACAGATCAAATCTTAGAAGATCCACAGCATGAATATACGCAACAGCTCGTCTATTCGTTAATTTAAAGGGGTGCTACTTTGTACATTTTGATAAATGGTCAAATTATTACCGAAGAACAGATACTTGGAAATCATGCAGTTGTGATCAGTAATGATCGAATCCAAGAAATTATCCCAGCGAAAGATATTTCAATGTACAGCGGTTATTCGCTAATCGATGCACAAGGCGGGTATATTTCTCCGGGGTTCGTAGACATCCATTCTGATTATATAGAAGGCATTATTTCGCCAAGACCAACTTGCTTGATGGATTTTAAAATGGGTCTGCGTGAAGCTGAACGAATTTTGATCAATCACGGCATCACAACGATGTTTCATTCGCTTTCGATTTATGCAGGGAATGGATTTGCACCAAAGCCGATACGCAGTCCAGAACATGTAAATCGTCTAATTGACGCCATTAATGAAACATCGACAAGCGAACATCTAATCAGAAATCGTACACATGCACGTTTTGAAATTGACAATATTGAAGAGGTTGAACGCTTCACTAAGAATATTCAAGACGGCAAGGTTCACTTGATTTCCTTTATGGATCACACGCCGGGCCAAGGACAATACCGAGACTTGGAGATTTATCGAAAGACTTTACAAGGATTCAACGAACTACCCGATGCCGAACTAGACAAAATTATTCAAGGCAATATGAACACAGAAAAAATCACATTGGAACAAATCAAGGAGATTTCAAAAATTGCGTTAGAAAACAATGTCGCGATTGCATCACATGATGACGACGAGATTGGAAAACTACCGCTAGTGAAAAGCTTCGGAACAACAATTAGCGAGTTTCCAACGACAATCGAAGTTGCAGTGAAAGCCAAAGAAATGGGTTTGTGGACGGTTGCCGGTGCGCCTAATGTGCTGCTTGGCGGTTCTCATTCCGGAAATCTATCAGCGGCAGAGGCGATTCAACAACGCGCAATTGATGTTTTATGTAGCGACTATTACCCAGCTGCACTGCTGCATTCAGTTTTCAGATTAAGTGAAGAATACGGCCAAGATCTTCATGAAATGTTTCAACTTGTGACACTAAATCCTGCAAAAGCTGTTCAAATGGATAATGAAATTGGATCAATTAAAGCAGGGAAAAAAGCAGATATCATTATTATCGAAAAAATGGACGATGGATTTCCGATGGTTACGACATCAATCGTAGATGGAAAACTCATGACAAGGACGGTGTACCGTGTCGATAAGAGCAAAGGAACTTCAACTATCCGAGAAGCCTTATATTCATGACAACGTTGAACTGAAAAACACGGAGCTAGGGGCATTCACTGAAATCGGCCTATACAATTTCATAGAAAATGCGTCGTTAGATGATTATTCTTACACAGGACAGTTTTGTTTTGTACAAAATTCGAAGATCGGCAAGTTTGTGAATATCGCAGCTAAAACGCGAATCGGGCCAACAGATCACCCGTATAAAAGGCCGTCTCTTCACCACTTTACGTACCGGAAGAGAATGTACGGCTTTGGTGACCAAGATGATGAGCAGTTTTTAGACGAACGAGAAAAACAAACAACCCATATCGGTCACGATGCTTGGATTGGTCATGGTGCAATTATTCAGCCAGGTATTTCAATTGGCATTGGCGCTATTGTAGGAAGCGGAGCGGTTGTGACAAAAGATGTTCCGCCTTACGCAATTGTTGTTGGTGTTCCAGCGAAAGTGATTAAATACCGCTTTTCCGCTGAGGAGATTGAAGCCCTTTATCGCATCAGTTGGTGGGATTGGCCCTTTGAGCAGATAAAAAATAGAATAGATGACTTCCAGCTGAATATTGCTGAATTTATCAATAAATACGATGAGAGGTAGTGTGTGATGTCACGTTTACTCGAAGTAAAAGATTTAAGCAAATCCTTTACCATTCATCATTTAACGAAAAAGATGACAGCTATTCAAAGCATTAATTTTTCATTAGAAGAAGGGGAATTCATTGGCATTGTTGGGAAGAGTGGCAGTGGAAAATCGACCGTGTTAAAAAGTATTTACCGCACGTATTTACCCCAGGAAGGCTCCATCCTGTATAACTCTGAAAAATTTGGCCAAGTGGATTTGGCAAAGCTGTCTGAAAGGGAAGTTTTGTATTTACGCAAACATGAAATTGGCTATGTGTCACAATTCTTGAATGTTATGCCGCGTACGACTGCTCGGGAACTTGTAGAACAAGCGGTGATAGAAATGGGGCGGTCCAAAGAAGAAGCAAGGCAGGCAGCGGAGGATGCCTTGACGCATTTCGAACTAGATCCAGAGTTATGGGATAGTTATCCAAACACATTTTCAGGCGGTCAAAAGTTACGACTGAATATCTCCTGTGCCATTGTAAAAAAACCTCGTCTCCTTTTGTTGGACGAACCGACAGCAAGCTTGGACGATGCTTCTAAGTTGAAAGTGCGCGAAATTATTGAACGTTTGAAAGCTGACGGCACAACATTAATTGGTATATTTCATGATTTGGCGTTTATGGACGGCCTATGCGATAAAGTCTATGACTTGCAGGAGGAAATAGCAATCTGACAAAAGGGGTGTTACATGATGAAGGCGGACTTACACATCCATTCCCATTATTCTGATGGATCTTCTTCTGTGGATGAAATACTTGAAATGGCCTCTCAAAGAGGCTTAACGCATATCAGTTTAGTCGATCACGATACAGTTCGTGGGATTGAACCTGCTCAAATCGCGGGCGAAAAGTACGGCATCACAGTTATCCCAGGTATCGAGATTTCAGCATATGATTTTTCGAGAAAGCGTAAAGTGCATATTTTAGGCTATGAATTTGATAAGGAAGCAACTCAAATAAAAAAGCTTTGTAATCCATTGTTATCCAGAAGGCATGAGAATTCGTTGTGGCAAATTCATCAGCTGCAAAAGAATCATTTCGACATCGAATTTCTAGAAGTTGCAAAAAATGCAATGATGTCAGGGGTTATTTACAAACAGCATATTATGGATGCTTTAGTAGAAGAACCATTTAACACGCATTACTACAAACAACTGTATACACGTCTATTTAAAGGAAATGGAATTTGTGCAAGAGATATTGAATATGTAGATGCTATTTCAGCTGTTAGAGCAATAAAGGCAGATAATGGATTTGCTGTTTTAGCGCATCCCGGACAGCTGGATTCATATGATTTAATCCCAGAACTTGTGAAAAACGGACTCGATGGAATCGAACGTAATCACATTGCGCATACAGCAGAAGACAGGAAAAGCGTGTCACAATATGCAAATGAGTATTCATTGTTCCAAACAGGCGGCAGCGATTTCCATGGTCGATATGGAAGTGAAATAGGCATTGGTGAGCAGTTAAGCCCTATGCAGCATTTCGAATTAGCTAATATTTAAAGAGAAAAGCACACAAACTATCTATTTAAAAGGAGAAAAAAATGAAAAAACACATTTTGTCTTTCTTAACACTTATCGTTCTAGCTTCGGTTTTAGCAGCATGTTCAACAGGATCTGCATCGAATTCGGATGAGTTAATAATGGTTTGGTATCCAAATGAATCAGGCAATGATTTGAAAGCGGCTCGTGATGCAATTGGTGAAGTCATTGAAGAGGTAACTGGAAAAAAAGTTGACCATAAGTTGACGACTGACTACGCAGTTGCCATCGAAACAATTGCAAACGGAAACGCACAACTAGCCTTCATGGGTGCACAGGGATATATCGAGGCAAGCAACAAGAATGATAAAATCAAGCCGCTTGTAGTTCCTAGTGGCGCATCGGGAACGATTGATGATGCAGTTTACTATAGCTGGTTAGCTGTTAAAAAGGCAGATGCAGAGAATTATAAAGTAGACGGTGAGTATTCAATAGATGATATTGTCGATTCCAATTTCTCGTTCGTATCAAGCAGTTCAACATCAGGGTTTAAAGTTCCTTCAAGTGACATTGTTTCTTACTTTGCAACTCAAGATCAATGGAAAGATTTAACGGCAGAAGATCTGATGGAAGGTGGCACATTCTTCAAAGACGTTTTATACGGTGACTCCCATCAAGGTTCAGCTGTTAACCTTTTAAATGGCCGTGCAGATGTAGCTGCATTCTGTGATACATGTGTTGGGAATTACGTTGAAGTTGCAGAAGGGGAAGCAAATACCAAAGGTGCGGTTTACAAAGTGAAAAATGATGCTGCAGAGCCATTTAATAATTTATACGGCGAAGAATTCACATTGATTAACGTGACACCTGTTCTAAATGCACCGTTTGTCGCAAACTCGGAGGTATTAAGTGAAGAAGACTTTAAGAAAATTCAGGAGCTACTAATATCAGATGAGATTGCAAATAACGAAAGTATCTTTGTTCCAGCAGACTCCGAAGTGTCTGGTCTTTTCTCGAAAAAAGCTGAAGAGCGATTTGTTTCTGTAGAGGATGCATGGTTTAACCCAATCCGCGAATTATCGAATTAAGCTAATTACAAGACGAAGCGGGCATGTGCTGATCCAGTGGCACATGCCTAGTGATATAAAAATATAGTTACGAGGAGTTTTTTAGGTGGCCATATTACATGTTAAAGATGTCTCTAAGCATTATGAAAAAGGGAAGAATGTTTTATCGGATATTAACATGGAAATATTTGAAGGGGAGTTCGTCTCAATTATTGGTCCATCCGGTGCAGGAAAATCAACATTTCTGCGTTGTATAAATCGAATGATTGACATCTCCGAGGGAGATATCCACTTTGATGGTACTGAAGTAGCTTTGTTAAACAAAAAGAATTTACGCAGACATAGAACGAAAATCGGGATGATTTTTCAACATTACAACTTGGTCTCTCGTTTAACGGTCATTGAAAATGTGTTGCATGGAAGATTTGGCTATAAATCGACCTTGCAAGGGATTTTGGGCATATTTACAGAGGAAGAAAAAATGGAGGCCTTCCATCTTCTTGAGAAGCTCGGAATGAGTGAGCATGCCTATAAAAGATGTGACCAACTAAGTGGGGGACAAAAACAGCGTGTTGGTATTGCGCGTGCTTTAATACAATCTCCGAAGTTGCTCCTTTGCGATGAGCCAATCGCATCGTTGGACCCCAATGCTTCGAAAGTAATTATGGATCACCTACAAAGCATTTCGAAGGAAATGAATATAACTTGTATCGTCAACCTCCACCAGGTCGATGTAGCCAAGAAATACTCAGACCGAGTGATTGGATTGAATAGTGGTCGTGTTGTCTATGACGGAGATTCAGAAGCACTGTCGTCAGAAGCGATTCATGCAATTTATGGCTCTGAAGCCGGAAGCCTAATTATGGAATAGGGGGAAAAACCTTCGATGACGGTTCACGCGTATAAGAAAAGTAAAAAACAGCTCACATTTGTCTTTGTCATGCTTATCGGCATTACACTTTTATCAGCAAAGTTAACAGATTTCAATTTCATGCACGGCTTGCTAACATTGCCAAAAGCGGCCAGTTGGATGGCTTCTAACCTGTATATTACAGCGGAATCTTTAGAGAAGTTTCCATCTGTTATCGATAAATTAATAGAAACTATTTTTCTATCCATTACTTCCACTACAACTGCAGCGGTTGTGGCCATGTTCTTAGCTTTAATGGGCTCGCAGACGACGAAGGTGAATAACTTTTTCGCATCATTAAGCCGAATTGTTGCTTCTGTGTACCGAAATATACCGATTGTCGCATGGGCGCTAATCCTGCTATTGTCATTTGGGCAAAATGCGTTAACAGGTTATTTTGCTTTATTTCTTGCGACATTTGGATTTTTAACACGTGCTTTTATCGAGACAATCGATGAAACAAGTAGTAGTTCAGTGGAAGCTTTACGCGCATCAGGGGCGACTTATTTTCAGATGGTGGCGAAAGCTGTCATACCGGAATGTTCGCCGCAAATGATTAGTTGGATTTTATATATGATTGAAACGAATATTAGAAGTTCGACGCTTGTTGGGATTTTAACCGGGACGGGAATCGGTTTCATGTTCGATTTGTATTATAAAAGCATGAACTATAATGTGGTGAGTTTGATTACAATCAGTATTGTGGTTGTTGTAATTGGCATTGAGCTCATTTCCAATTATGTCAGGAGGATTATTTTATAATGACGACCATTAAGAGTAATGATCTGACTTATGATTATAAAAAGAAGACGAGTGCCGGGAAAATAAAGATTAAAGTATGGGGAAAGACCCAGATTGTTATGTTAATGACGTTTTTGTCCCTTTCTTTTTTGACGGTTTACGGGTTTTTGACCTTTGACTTAAAAGGGATATCAATCGTACAAGCCACAATTGATACCTTATATAATTTGAAAGTGATGTTTTTACAACCCTTTTTCAGTCATTTTACATTATGGGATGCGGTTGTCCAAATCGGCTTAACGTTGGGACTGGGCTTTCTTTCGACGCTGATAGGTGTCATCATTTCCTTGTTTGTTGCCTTATTTGCAGCCAAGAATTTATCGCCTAAGATTGTTTCCAATGCGATTATCGTCGTCGTGACTTTTATTCGCGCGGTGCCAACTGTTTTATGGGTATTGATCTTTGCAATCGCAGCAGGCCTTGGAAGTGAGGCGGTCATAATTGGGATGGTCTTCCATTCAGTCGCGTTTTTAGTGAAAGCCTTCTCCGAATTATTTGAAGAAGTAGACGAGGGCATTATCGAAGCACTACGCGCAAGTGGTGCAAATTGGTGGCATATTGTCACACATGCTGTCATTCCCTCAACTGCAAGTTCTTTATTATCCTGGTCATTTCTACGCTTCGAAACGAATTTCACGGTTGCAGTTGCAATGGGTGCTGCAGCGGGTGCAGGCGGTATCGGTTTCGAATTGTTAATGGCTTCTGGTTTCTACTTCGATTTACGAGAAGTTGGGTTCATTACTTATTTCATATTAGTCATCGCAATTGGACTTGAGCTACTCTCGACCCAATTAAAGAAACGTTTTTTATCGAATGCTTCAGCTTGAGGATAAGTATGAAAAGCCGCCAAAAGCGGCTTTTTCATTACTCAATCGTTCCAAGTTTTTTCGCGACTTGCGTATGTTGCAGCCGAGCAGCTAGCAGTAATCCTAATGCTGCGCCGCTAAAGCTGGAAATTAAAAATGGCGGGACGAAGAAAAAAGTACCGACAGTCGTACCCATTAGGATTTTTGCGTACGGAATCGCAAAAAATGGCGCAATCAAACCCGTCCCAATCACTTCACCAATTGCGGCATATACCGACTTTCCAAATCGCTTGTACATCACACCTGCCAAATAAGCGCCAATCATCCCGCCCGGAAACGCAAGCAGTGACCCTGTACCTGTTAGTAAACGAACAAGCCCGGTCATAAACGCGATTGTAAGTGCGGGTATCGGTCCAAGCATAATCGCAGCAAGCACGTTAACTGCATGTTGGATAGGATATGCCCGAGCGATCCCCGCGGGGAATGAAACGAAAACTGATCCAGCAACAGCAATCGCAACAAACATCGTCATAATCGCAATTTTTCTAGTGCTCATCCTTTAATCGCCTCCTTTGAATAAAAGGCGTTTAGGAAGTGGACACCGAAATCACCAGGTCCATCTGCGAGTTCTGCAGCTTTTTCACCAGCACGTTTATAAAAAGTTAACGCGGTTGCGGTAGCTTCTAGCTGATTTTCATTTGCAACTGCTAGAAAGGCACCTACGACACTACTCAATAGGCAGCCAACGCCAGTGACGCGCGTCATAAGTGGATCGCCACCTGTTATTTTGATGACTTCATACCCGTCGGTGACGATATCAATGATTCCGGAGACCGCAACAAGGCAATTGTGTTTTACAGCAACTTCTTTTGCGATTTCTTCGATGTCTGCATCGCCATCGCCAGCATCAACACCTTTTGCTTGCCAATCAACCCCAGCGATTGTAGCAAGTTCGCCTGCATTACAGCGAATTAAAGTGATATCCACATTGTTCAATATTCGTAGAACGGACTCTTTTCGGAATGAAGTAGCACCTGCGCCAACTGGATCGAGCACGACTGGAGATCCATGTTCCACAGCGCTTTTTCCTGCAAGAATCATAGCATCTATGGTTGTGCGTTTTAACGTACCTATATTTAAAACTGTTGCAGATGACACGGCGGCGATTTCTGCAGCTTCTTCAATAGCATCTGCCATCACTGGTGAGGCTCCAAGTGCGAGTAAGCCATTCGCTTGAAAATTCGCGACCACAATATTGGTGATGCAGTGAATCAGTGGTTGTTCCTCACGTAGTTTTGATAATAGATTTTTGCTTTGCATCATAATTATTCCCGCCCTTAGTCATTTTTGTAAATGAAAAAGCCGCCTCCTGAAATAGCATCAAGAAGCGGCCTGCGGTTTTTTAAAATAAAGTCCATGGAAATGCGCAGTCCCACTTCCCTCCGCTGGTATAAACCAGATCAGGTAATAAGAGTCCGCATATCCATATGCATCTCAGTCCTTAAAAAGGACACCCCTAGTGGCAAAATCATTTATGTAGTTTTCACAGTTACTATACCACAACTTGGAATATTCGCAAGACGAGAATGATTGTTTGTGGGAGAACGCAACGTTTCGTCAAAAGAAGGCAATGTTTTGTCCCTAGAAGGCAACGTTTCAGTAAAAGAAGACAACGTTTTGTCCCGAGAACGCAACGTTCCGAGGAGAAAGCAACGTTTCGTCAAAAGAACGCAACGCTTTGCCTGGAGAAGGCAACGTTTTAGCAAAAGAAGGCAATGTTTTGTCCCTAGAAGGCAACGTTCCGAGGAGAACGCAACGTTTCGTCAAAAGAACGCAACATCGTCCGAAACATCCAAAACACACTGCAACTTCTATTTCGGAAACTAGGTTATATGTGTTATAGTGAATCAAAGCTGAATAGTTTGATAACCACTAGGGGGGCCTTAATGGGCTGAGATGTGCGAGTTTGCGCGGACCCTTGGAACCTGATTCGGATGATACCGACGTAGGAAAGTGGGCATCCGCCATATCCTTTTAATTTATGGTTGCCGCCTCCTATCGTTTTCAGGGGCGGCTTTTAACATAATAAAGGACGTGTTCTAACATGGTAAATATAGCATTAACAATTGCGGGTTCGGATAGTGGCGGGGGCGCGGGGATACAGGCGGACCTCAAGACGTTTCAGGAACTTGGCGTATTTGGCACATCAGCACTAACAGCGGTCACGGCTCAAAATACGCATGGCGTTTCAGCAATTCAAGCGATGGAACCGACAATGGTTACAGCGCAAATTAAAGCAGTTACAGAGGACTTTACAGTGAAGGCCGCAAAAACAGGCATGTTGTTTTCAGCGGAAATTATTCATGCAGTTGCAGATTCGATTCAGGGCAGTGGAATTCCTCTAGTTGTCGATCCAGTCATGATTGCCAAAGGGGGAGCTTCTTTGCTTCGCGATGAGGCAGTAGAGGCATTGAAATCGGTCCTGTTACCCTTAGCGGCTGTTGTAACACCGAATATCCCAGAAGCTGAAGTACTAACGGGGTTAACCATCAAAACGGATGCAGACATAGAAGAAGCAGCCAGGCATATACTAGCCTTAGGCGTGAAGGCTGTCGTCATAAAAGGGGGGCATCGACGAGATGCACCCTTTGCTGAAGATCTGTTCATGTCTAATATAGGCACAAAGTTTTTAGTTCGGTCATCTTGGGTAAACACTAAAGACACACATGGAACAGGATGCACATACGCTGCCGCCTTGACGGCATTTCTTGCGAATGGAGAAAAACTTGAAGATGCGGTTGTTTCCGCAAAACATTTTATCCATGCGGCAATTGAAGATGGTCTAAGCATAGGAAGCGGGCATGGTCCAACAAATCATTGGGCATACGGACGACGAATGAAAAACGAGAAACTTATAGAGGGGATTGCAATCAATGGATAAAAGTAAACTACAATTTTATTTTATAATGGGGACACCAAACATAGGTGGAAGAGATCCGCTAGCAGTACTCGAAGGGGCGTTAAAAGGTGGTATAACAGCTTTCCAACTCCGTGAAAAAGGGGAAGGCGCGCTCGTTGGTGACGATTTAAAAGAATTGGCGCTGCAATGTAAAGCGCTTTGTGAAGAATACAAAGTACCATTTATCGTAAATGATGATGTGGACTTAGCGCTTGAAATTGATGCAGACGGTGTTCATATCGGTCAAGACGACGGCGTAGTTTCAGATGTGCGCTTGAAAATCGGTGCAGATAAAGTGCTCGGCGTTTCAACACATTCATTGAACGAAGCATTAGCCGCAACAGACGCGGGTGCTAATTATGTTGGTGTCGGACCATTATTTGAAACAGATTCGAAAGAGGATGCTGGTTCTGCAATTGGAACGGCACTTGTGAAAGAAATCGTCGCCGAACTTCCAGGCTTACCAGTCGTGGGTATTGGTGGCATCACTGAGCGAAAGACGAGCCAGGTTATCCATGCTGGTGCATCTGGCGTTGCGGTCATTTCAGCGATTACAAATGGTGACAATACAGAAGAAGCGACAAGAAATTTCAAAGGTCACATCACACTTGCACTTACGGGTGTTGAAATGTAAGTCAAGACGTATAACAAACTTTAAAATACGCCACACTTCTGTCTAAAGGGAGTGTGGTTTTTTGTATGGAAACGAATGATTTTTTTGAGGTGGAGGCCATTACCCATACACATGATTTAATCACCTTCACATGGCGAGACGTCGGTGGGGTTTACCAAGTATATCGAGATGGAGAACTCCTATATGAAGGGACAGTCGCCGAGTTTTCGGACGGTAATTTCAAACACGCAAAAATGTACCATTACTCAATTGAACGACTTGTCAATGATGAAGTTGTAGATGTCATTGCGCTTCAAACTTCGGCATTTGCTGAACAAAAGAATATTAAAAATCCACTTCAATTTCTCGTGATGACAACGATCGTTGCAAAGTCACAAATCGCATTGTCTTGGGAAGAAATTAAAGATGTTGAAACCTATGAAATCTATCGCAACGGTATATATATGCAGGCAGTTAAAGGGAATCGCTACATTGATCGAGATTTTTCGTTAGATGAATCCTATACATATCGAATCCATTCCACACGGCTGCTGAGAAAGTCGGAAGAGCGAATGAGTCGAGGTAAATCGTTTGTAGCCAATGTATTTGAGCGATTTGGTAAAGCGGCGATCCACGCAGAACCTGCTATGGAGCGATACACAGTTTCGAAGTTGATTGCGAAACCGAGGCTTTTACTGATCCCTGTTCTCAAAAAGAAACATAGAAGTCATGTAGATCATTGGGCATTTCGCTACGCAACGTTTTTACAAGATGACGTGATCAAAAATCCAAATCCACTGTCGAAAAATCATTCATTTCAAGGTGACGGTCGAGACTTTGATATAGAAAGTGATAAGTACCGAACACGTATAAATGTAACGCTGGATTATCGTAAGCATCCGCTGATGTCGTTTGAGAAAGACGTTGGTCGAACGATTGCCTATGATCGATTCGGTCGTATCCGGGAAGAAGGTGTCGCCTCAAGCGAGGGCATTATTTTGGAGGAAAACAAACATCGACCAGGTGAGGTTGGATTTTTACTGACACATGCTGTTGCCAATCCGCTAGTCACAGCCCCTCCTATCGACTATGAAGTGCGAACCGTCTTTAGACGCGATGGCACGTTTGATATGACTGGTTTCCATGACCAAGCTCCCCATCATGAAATCTATATTGCTCGTGGGGAAGGGAGTAAGTGGCGTACAATCCATCTCAGTAAAAGTAAGGGGCTTGCTTGGATGTCTGGCGTAATTGCTTGGCAATATTGGCGATTTTCTAATTTCGAGTGAAACAACCTCTTTGACAATGCAAAATTTCTCTGATAAGATTATCTCGAATTCAAGACAGTTTATGAATTGGACGAATTGGGAAAAGAATTTAAAGGAGGAATTTGACTTGAAGCATATTTTTAAGCAAGGTAGCGATACGTCGAAACCTGTTTTGTTATTATTGCATGGGACTGGTGGGACAGAGCAGGCTTTATTACCAGTAGCTGAAATGATTGATCCAGAAGCATCGGTGTTGAGTGTACGAGGAAATGTATCTGAGAACGGTATGCCGCGTTTCTTCCGTCGACTAGCGGAAGGTGTATTTGATGAGGAAGATTTAATTTTCCGTACGAAGGAACTACATGAATTTCTAGATGAAGCTGCAAAAGAACACGGCTTCGATCGTTCGAATATCGTGGCTTTCGGTTATTCAAACGGAGCCAATATCGCGGCGAGTTTATTGTTCCATTATGGGGATTCGCTAAAAGGTGCAAGTTTGCATCACCCAATGGTTCCAAGACGCGGTGTCGAGTTGCCGGATCTCTCTGAGGTTTCGGTGTTTATCGCCGCAGGGAAAAATGACCCGATGTGTTCAGCTGCAGAATCTGAAGAGTTGGATGAGCTTTTACGTGGTGCAGGCGCGAGTACAGCAGTACACTGGGAGATGAACGGGCATACGTTAACGGGATCTGAAGTCGCTGCAGCAGCGGATTGGTACCGAAGCCAGTTCTAATTTAAATTCCTTGGTGAGAGCGGCGGGTGAATAAATTGGGCTACTTATACAGACTATTCGGGAACACAAGTGCTAATAAGATGGATGATAGTATAAATACGGCAATCGTATATTACAGTTCGGGTGGTACAAACTATCAACTTGCGCAGTGGGCCGAAGAAGGTGCGAATAAAGCCGGATCTGAGGTAAGGGTATTAAAGATTCCGGAGACAGCACCACAATCCGCAATCGATTCCAATGAAGGTTGGAAGGCGCATGTGGAGGCAACGAAAGATGTTCCGGAAGTAACACATGAGGATCTGGAATGGGCAGACGCCATCATTTTTAGTGTACCCACACGTTTCGGCAATGTCTCAAGCCAAGTGCAAAGCTTTATCGACACAGTCGGTGGGCTTTGGGCACAAGGAAAACTTGCGAATAAAGCAGTGAGCGCAATGTCGTCTGCACAAAACCCACATGGTGGACAGGAAGCGACTATTCTTTCTTTATATACGACGATGTATCACTGGGGAGCAATTGTGGCGGCCCCAGGATTTACAGATCCAGTAACATTCGAAGCTGGTGGAAACCCATACGGAACGAGCGTTACCGTTGGACAGGACGGAAAAATCGCTGAAGACGAAGCGGCGATTAAAGCAGCAGTCCAACACCAGGCGGAACGTACGGTGAAAGTTGCGAAAGCGTTGAGGTATTTAGAAGTATAATTTGTAGTAAATCGACTCGAATTGGAGTCGATTTTTTTGACTGCTATGTTGTTATACAAACTAGTGGACATTTTAATTTCTGTCTGCTAGTATGTATTACAAGATAGTGGTGTGGAGGTGGAAATGGATGGCTTCATCGAGTCAGATGTTAAAAGGGGTTTTGGAAGGCTGCCTTCTTGCAGTCATCAGTAAAGGGGAAACATACGGGTATGAGATGATTGAGCGATTGGGTACGTTTGGATTAACAATGGTCAGTGAAGGAAGCATCTATCCCGTGCTACTCCGGATGCAAAAAGAAGGATTCGTGACGACTGCTATGCGTCCGTCTCCGAACGGTCCGAAACGGAAGTATTATTCCCTGACTTCTGAAGGAAGAACGGAACTAGAAGGATTTAAATCGCGTTGGAAAGAGCTTTCAATGGGTGTTGATTTGTTAATGGAAAGGGAGGGGGAGCATCATGAAGCTATCAAAGAGAAGTGATGAATTTGTAAAAAATGTTCGGTTGTATTTATTTACATCAGGGAAAAATGAAGAGGAAATTGTTGAGGTTACGGGGGAGCTTGAAGATCATCTTGCGGAGCTTGAGAGTCGAGGAAAAAGTGTTGAGAGTATTACGGCTGGATCACCTGCGGAGTATATGGAGTCGTTGGAAAAAGAGATGGTGAACGACTATCTTTCCTGGTTTAAGTATTTACCGATTGTCGGACTTATCATCCTTGCCTTTTCAGTAATGGGATCCGCGCTAAATAGTGCATTTGAAGTGAATATCATCCAGCTAATTGGGTTGCCGATTGTGGTGATTATATCGCTTATTATTTACTGGGCACTGTTTCGGAACATGGCGAAAAAGGAATGGGCGGGTAAGAAAAGCTTTTTCGCTTCATTTTTCGCAGTTGCGCTTGTCATGCTTATGTTTTTTGCAGTCGCACTTTCAAGTTCGTTGTTCATCGATCCGTTGTACACAGCTTCACCAAAAATGAATATCTTCATTGCGATTATTTGTGCGTTAGTATTTGTTGTAGGGGCAATTTGGCTGGGAAGTTGGCTTCT
The DNA here is from genome assembly GCF_057669865.1 of Sporosarcina sp. Y1009. NCBI lineage: Bacteria > Bacillati > Bacillota > Bacilli > Caryophanales > Caryophanaceae > Sporosarcina > Sporosarcina sp. Y1009. Next base: position 272,414 of record NZ_JBYHFO010000005.1, read on the forward strand.
CATTGTTTATCCAATTTTGTTATTCGGACCTATGATTGTGTTCAATTACACGTCGTTTAATAAGGAATGGGAAATGGTCGGTGGCGTGGTGATTTCTATGGTTCTTATTAGTATCTTTACCATCATGCATTTACTAGTGCTAAAAAAGAAAGAGTCTGTGAGAATATGAAGGATTTATCATCATATAACGTGAAGTACGCAGAGGATTTGCGACGACTGCGATACACGTCTCCGAAACGGAAGTGTTATTCCCTGACTTCTTAAGGAAGAACGGAACTAGGAGGATTTAAAACGCGTTGGAAAGAGCTTTCAATTGGCGTTAATCTTTTAATGGAAAGAGAGGGGGAGCATCATGAAACTGTCAAAGAGAAGTGATGAGTTTGTAAAAAACGTTCGGTTGTATTTATTCACATCGGGGAAAAATGAAGTTGAAATTGAAGAGGTAACGGGGAGTTAGAAGATCATCTTGCGGAGCTTGAAAGTCGCGGGAAAAGTGTTGAAAGTATTACGGCGGGGTCACCTGCGGAGTATATGGAGTCGCTGGAAAAAGAGATGACCAATGACTCTGCTTCTTGGTTTAAATATATCCCGATTGTTGGGCTTTTGTTTGTAGCGTATTCAACCATGGGATCTGCGTTAAACGGTTCATTCGAGATGAATATCATTCAGCTAATTGGGTTGCCGATTGTAGCGATTGTTTCGCTTATTATTTACTGGGCATTGTTTCGGAACATGGCAAAAAAAGAAATGACCAATAAGAAAAGCTTTTTTTTATCATTTTTTGCGGTAACACTTGTTATGCTCCTATTTTTTGCAGTCGCACTTTCTAGTTCATTCTTTATTGATCCATTTTATGTCGCATCATGGAAAATGAATATCGTCATTGCGATAATTTGTGCTTTAATCTTTGTGAGCGGTGCAATTTGGTTACAACAGTGGATTGCCATTCTAGTTCCTATTTTATTATTCGGACCACAGATCGTATTTAATTTTACATCGTTTAATGAAGAGTGGAAAATAATCGGTGGTTGGATTATTTCGATGGCGTTGATTGCTGCGATGATCATCGTTCAGTTGCTTATTCTAAGAAAGAATCTGCGGGAGTATAGTGATCATCTCAAATAAAAAAGGAAAAGCCCGATGAGCTTTTCCTTTGCTATGTTATAAATTATTTTCAACTGTGTACTTTTCTTTCAGTTCTGCAATTAGAGCGCCGTATTCCGTTTGCATTTTTCTTTCGAAAAGTGCGTCTCTTACTAGCTCTTCTGATTCTTCAAGGCTCGCTTCTTTTTCTTCTTTTTTATCCGTTACGTGAATAATGTGGAAACCGTGGCTAGTTTCAACTGGACCGCTAATTTCGTCGATTTCCATTGCGAAGACAGCTTCATCAAATTCAGGAACCATTTGACCTCTGCCGAAATAACCTAAATCGCCACCGTTGTTAGCGTTCGATGGGTCCTGTGAATACTCTGCAGCGAGTTCTGCAAAGTCTCCGCCGTCTTCCAATTTTTGCTCGACTTCTTTGGCAGTTTCCTCGTCATCAACAAGAATATGGCTTGCTTGAACTTGTTCAGCTTGTGCCCATTGCGCTTTTGTTTCTTCAAAGAATGCTTCGAGTTCTTCATCGGTAATATCAATGCGTGGTTCTAATAACTTACGAAGAGATAAGTACTCAACGATATTATCTTTGAATTCTTTTTCAGTCATTCCACTTTGTTCTAAAGCGGTCTTGAAAGCTTCATCTCCGCCGCTAGTTTCAACAAATGCTGATAGTTCTTCATCAACTTCTTCGTCGGATACTTCAATTTTTTCATCTTTTACTTCTAGGTCAATTAGTTTACCATCAATTAGTATTGAAAGTGCTTCTTGCCCGCCAGCTTGTACCATAGCATCGTATAACTCATCTTTTGTAATCTTTTCGCCTTCAACAGTTGCGACATCTTCATTGTTCTTGTTGTTATCGGCGCAACCTGCAAGTACAAATGAGACTGCGAGTACAGCTGTTAGTAGTAGTGATTTCATGAACTTCTTACTCAATTATTTCTCCCCCATAAATGTTAGATTTCCTTTGATTGTACATGTGAATTATGAACAAACTATTAACAAATAGAATTTGATGATAAAAACTTCTATTTACGTAAATAGTAGTATACCCTATTTCGGCAAAATAATTGTAAATTTCGTACCTTGTCCTTTGATACTTTCAACATCGATTGTTCCATTATGCATCATTACGAGTTGTTTGACAATGGATAACCCAAGTCCGAACTCTCCATATGGATTGGTCGTTCTTGACAAGATTGCCTTATAAAAGCGGCTCCAAATCTTTTCGATATCAGCAGGATCAATGCCAATCCCCGTATCCGAAATTTCAATGATCGTATGCTCACCTTGTTCATATCCATGTAAAGCAATTACACCATTTTCAGTAAATTGTATACTGTTTTTGATAATATTGATTAGAATTTGAGTCATCCGATCGTAGTCTGCGTGGATTCGGACGTCAGATGCAGTGGAAATAACGATTTCATTATTTCGCTGGGCACTCATTTCACTGAGTTGGTCTTTGATGATTTCAAACAACTCGATCAGCTGAATTTCTTGTTTATGCAATACAATTTGGTTAGAACGAATTTTTTCATAATCCAAGTTTTCATTGACAAGTCGAATGAGACGTCGAGTTTCATTGCTCGCAAGGCCAAGTCCTTTTATTTTTTCTTCTTCTGAAATCATGTCATTGCTAATACCTTCGATAATTCCACGAATCGTTGTGAGGGGTGTTCGTAATTCGTGTGAAACATCTGCCATGAATTGGCGTCGTCGGTTTTCTAACGTTTGAATTTCTTCCATTGATGCATTTAACTTTTTCACCATACTATTAAAATCACCGGCAAGCTCACTAATTTCATCGAAGTTGGAGGATGGAATTCGGACGGAATAATCGCCGCCAGAAACGAGTGAGGTTGCTTCTTGTAGTCGTTTAATGCGCCGAACATGAAAAAAGGACAAAATCCAACTGAGTAATAATGAAAAGACGAGTGCAATCCCGGTTGTGTAGAGTAAAAAGGTATTCATTTCTGTGACGACTTGACGTGATCCTTTAATCGGGGAAGTGAGTAGGATTCCACCGACAAACTCAGTGTTATGAAAATACGGTAGTAAGACAAACGTAACGGCTTCATCGAATCGATTGAAATCTTGTTTAACAGTAATAATATTCCCGTTTTGTATGTCTTCCCATTCCTCTTCCCGCAGTTCGATCAGTGGTGTATTTTGACCGGTTGAATACGTGATAACCGAGTTTTCGTTAAATAGGCTATATTGGATATCTCGGCCATCGAGAATATGGCCGTAAGATTGTAAAATAGTTGTCGAACTTAGTTGGCTTCTTTCTGTATCTGTTAAGATGTTTTGTCCGTAAGTGATGAGTTCCTCTGTTTTAGCGTCGTAAACAAACTTCTCAACATACTGGGAAAAAACCAAGCTTAAAATGAGGAACGCGACAATGATCACACTTAAGTGACTTGCAATTTGTTGGTATAAGTATTTGATTTTCAAGTAGTCTCACCAACGGTTTCATCAAAACGATACCCGACACCCCAAACCGTATGGAAAAAAGGCTGCGTATCGGTTGCGATTTTTGTCCGTAATCGTTTTATGTGAACGTCCACTGTTCGATCGTCCCCGTAAAAGTCAAACCCCCAAACGCGCTCTAAAAGTTGTTCGCGTGAAAATACTTGCTTTGGATGCTGTACGAAATGCAGTAATAAATCGAATTCTTTAGGGGTTAAGTTTTGAATCGATTGTCCGTCAAGTAATACTTCTCTGGTATTTTGATTGATTGTAAAATGGGTTGTTGTAATGATACCTGTCTGCTCTGGTTCGGCTAAGTGCGTGAAGTATCGGCGTGTAACGGCTTTAATGCGTGCCATTAAAGTCAACGGGCTGAATGGTTTTGTTACGTAATCATCCGCACCCATTTCAAGGCCCAGTACTTGGTCGGATTCACTATTTTTTGCAGTTAGCATAATAATTGGGCCTGAATAATCTTCTGCCCGCAATGTTCGACAAATCATAATTCCTTCCATACCAGGTAACATCCAGTCGATGATGAGGCAATCCCAACCACCTTCACGTGCCCGCTTTAAGCCTTCGAGTCCATCTTTCACAAATTCTCCGTCTATTCCTTCTTTCGAAAAGAATAATTCAATCATTGAAGAGACACTTTCATTGTCCTCAATTACTAGTATTTTCAATCAAATGCCTCCTTTCCCCAAGTTCTCTTTATCTTAAAATTAAGGTGAAAATGATAAATAAGCAACTAGAAACCCCTTTTCAGACCAAAGTGAATTTCGGTTAGATAAAGGAGTGTTTATAATAGGTTAAAGGTCCCGACTTGCAAGCAAATTGATTTGAATGCAAGGAAACGTCTCCTGAGTGCAATCAAACCCTTAAGAAGTGCAAGCAAAACCATACCAAGTACAAGCGAACTATCAGAAGCAGTATTTCATATAGAAGTATCCTTGCCTCAACCGGAAAATCTACGGCATCAAAGAAAAAACCGAATACTTGAAAAATCAAGTACTCGGTTATGGGCTAAAGCGCTGTTCTTATTTTTTATTACTCGTCAAAGTTAGGTCAATCGTGATTTTCTCTGCGCCGCGATATACATTGAATGATGCTTTCTCACCAATCTTTAATTCTGAGTAAAGAAATTTGCGCAACTCAGTCGCATTTTTAACAGCGATCCCGTTGATTTCCGTAATGATATCTGCTTCCTTGACACCTGCTTTTCCGGCAGCTGATTCTGGATCGACACTGACAACCATAACGCCGCCTTCAACTGATGCCGGAAGATGTTGTACATATTCTCCGCGTACTTCATTTAGATTGGCAAGCCCTACACCAATATATGGTCGTTCTATACTGCCATTTTTAGTGATTTCATCGACGATGGGGAGGACGTCGTTACTCGGAATGGCAAATCCAAGTCCTTCCACACCACCTTGTGCAATTTTTAAACTATTGATCCCAATGAGTTCACCTGCTGCATTCAATAATGCCCCACCCGAGTTTCCAGGGTTGATGGCTGCATCAGTTTGGATAACGTTCAATTCCCAAGAACCAGCAGCCGTCTCTACATCTATCGCTCTGTCAACGGCACTGACAATTCCTTGTGTCACCGTTCGAGAAAACTCGAGACCGAGTGGATTCCCGATTGCGACGACTGGATCCCCGGCACGAAGTACATCAGAATCACCAAACTCCAGAACGCTATTTGCAAATTTGGCATCCATTTTTAAAACGGCTAAATCACTAAGCGCGTCCTGACCAACGAGTTCTGCGGTCGTCGTATCGCCGCTTTCCAATGACACCTCTATTTTCTTTGCGCCGTCAATTACGTGATTATTTGTGACGATATACGCATCATTGCCATCGATTTTATAAACAACCCCGGAACCTGTGCCATTTTGAATATCTTTTACATCACTGGCAAATCGATTCCCGTCGCTTGTATAATTCACGACGCCAACGATTGCGCTGGACGCGCTCTCAACCATATCTGGAAGTGAAAGGTCGTTTTTAGCAGATGTTTGTTCAACATTATACGCTGGTTGACTTTCCGACTGAATCTCCGAGGACCCTGCTGCTTCTGGTAGTAAATCTGTATTGAAAACGACGCCGAGTGTGAGCATGGAACCAATGATTCCTGCAGCAACGGTCGATAGAAAACGTTTTGCTTTTCCATTTTTCTTTTCTGTTTCCATTATAATTCCTCCTTATTTGTTTTGTTCTAATTATCTTTAGTTTACATGGGAAATATGAACAAACTATTACGAAGAAGTAAACAATTAATGACCATAGGAAATGTTGATTTGAAAGCATTTCTAATGTAACTGGAAAAAGTTGTGCTTTTAATTCACAAACTTTTATGCTAATGTATGTAGATTCATCATTATCAGAAAAGGGGAACTTTTATGTCTCAAATGCTCGCGTTGGTTCTTGTTGTTGCTATCTTATTTATCGGTGATCTTGTTGCCGTTCGCACGAAGGCCTGGATTCCTTCTGTGTTTATCAGCGCGGTCCTATTTTTACTCGGTTATTGGACATTTTTCCCGCAAGATATTGTCGCGCTTGCAGGTGTGCCACCCGTTGTTGCTACGATGTTAATCTATTTGCTAATTACAAATATGGGTACATTGCTTTCAGTTCAAGAATTAATCAGGCAGTGGAAAACCATTTTAATTTCCCTGGCAGGAATATTGGGGATTGTTGTCATCTTATTTGGAATTGGAACATTATTATTTGATGTTCAAACGGTGCTAGTTGCGATTCCTCCTCTTGTCGGCGGTATTGTCTCCGCGTTAATCATGTCAGAAGGTGCAGCGGGTGCAGGATTAACGATGTTGTCTGTTTTCGCAATCGTAATTTACGTAATGCAAGGATTCGCAGGCTACCCGTTAACTTCAGTTATGCTGAAAAAAGAAGGGAAAATGCTTCTTGCTAAATATCGAAACGGGGAGTTGGCTGAGGAATTAGAAGCTGAGAAGGAATCAGCGAAACCCGAACTCAAGTTGTTTAGTAAAATGCCTAAGAAATATAATACAGATTATTTCAAGTTTTTCAGGCTGGCGGTTGTGGGTTATCTTGCGTATCTTACTTCTGAAATGCTGGCACCACTTTTCACCATTAGTCCATATGTTCTTTGTTTGTTATTCGGTGTTATCGCAACGAGCGTAGGTTTCTTAGAACGCCAAGTCTTGCAAAAGGCCAATGGATTTGGTTTTGCAATCCTTGCGCTTATGCTTTTTGTCTTCGACGGGTTGAAAGTTGCGACGCCTGAAATGATGATGGACATTTTGTACCCACTCATTGCTTGTATTGGATTAGGGGTTCTTGGGATGTACATATTCTCATTTTTCATGGGGAAAGTCCTCAAAGTGAGTAAAGAAATGGCGTTTGCGATTTCATTGACGGCATTATACGGATTCCCAGCAGACTATATTATTACAAATGAAGTAATTGTCGCCTTAACGGAAGATGAGGAAGAACGCAAAGTGTTAACGAGTCATATGCTACCGCCAATGCTCGTCGGTGGTTTTATCAGCGTGACGATTGTCTCTGTCGTACTTGCAGGTATATTTGTTGGATTTCTATAAAGTAGTTGGGGGGAAACATGATGCAGGCAAATATCAAACGAATTGAGCAACATATCGAATCGTTACGCCAATATACAGCAACGCCTGGCGAAGGTGTCACGCGACTCACATATAGTCCAGAAGATTTGCAGGCGCGAAACTATATTAAGAATCAAATGACGGCTTTGGATCTAGTTGTCAGTGAAGATGGCTTTGGAAATATCTTCGGGAAACTTGAAGGCTCATTTCCTGAAGGCCCATCTGTCATTGTCGGCTCTCATTTTGACTCCGTTCCGAATGGAGGCTCTTATGATGGTGCCGCTGGTGTCGTTGTTGGGTTGGAAGTCGCAGCATTGTTCAAAGAAAATGCGATTCAACCTACATATCCCCTTGAAATTATTGCACTCGTTGAAGAAGAAGGTTCACGTTTTGGCGGCGGTCTCATGGGTTCAAGAGGGATGATGGGTGTCCTTTCCGAAAAAGATTTTAGATTACTTTCGGATAAAGATGATATTTTGGCAGAAGATGCAATGTTGAAAATCGGTTTGGACCCTACGAAAAGAAAAGTGCGTGATCCCGAAACCATCCGTGCTTTTTTGGAACTTCATATTGAACAAGGTCCCATACTTGAAGAGAAAGGCATTCAAGTTGGAATTGTAGAGGCGATTGTAGGGTTAACGCAATTAGAAGTCACCGTGCAAGGTCAAGCGGGACATGCAGGGACAACGCCAATGGATCGTCGTGCGGATGCTTTAGTATCGGCTGCAAAACTCATCGCAGACTTACCGAATATTGCAAATTCAGTCGGAGGAGGAACGGTCATAACGACGGGGCGATTGACTGTTTATCCAAATGGGGCCAATGTGATTCCGGATAAAGTTACGTTCACAATCGATATCCGTTCAGGTGAAGAAACACATGTATTAGATGCGGTTCGACGGACAGAGGAACGAATTGCAGCACAAATGGAGACTGGTATTCAGATGACTGTGGAGGAAAATCTTTATATTCAACCAAAGCTATTGGATGAAAATATTCGTTCCATCTTGAAAGAAACAAGCGATGCATTAGACATTTCAAATTGCACCATCCAAAGTGGTGCCGGCCATGATGCGATGGTGTTATCGGATTTCACTTCTTGCGGAATGGTGTTCATCCCGAGTAAAAATGGACTTAGCCACTGCCCTGAGGAATGGTCGGATGCTTCTGATATAGCGGCGGGTGCAACAATTCTATTTGAAACGGTCAAAAGATTAATGGAGGAAAAAACATCATGATCAATCAAAAAATTAAAGATTTAATCACTCAATATAGCGACGAATTAACAGCGCTTCGACGAAAATTACACAGTGAACCAGAATTACCTTGGGAAGAAGAGCAGACGACGCAATTCATTTGCAATTATCTTGATGGGCTTGGAATTTCATATCGAAGAACTGAACCGACGGGTGTCATCGCAACAATTAGTGGGAAATCGCATGGGAAAATGGTTGCCTTACGCGGGGACATGGATGCGCTTCCTGTTGAACAGCTTAATACGCACGTTCCTTACGCTTCAAAAGTAGCGGGAAAAATGCATGCCTGTGGCCATGATGCGCATACATCCATGCTGTTAATCGCCGCAAAGGCGCTATCGGAGGTACAGGATGAGCTTCAAGGGAGTGTGCGTCTTGTGTTCCAACCAGCTGAAGAAATTGCTGAAGGCGCAAAAGCGATGGTCGAACAAGGCGCGATGGATGATGTAGATAATGTGTTTGGAATACATATTTGGTCACAAATGCCGACACATAAAGTTTCATGCCCACCTGGACCAACATTTGCCGCGGCTGATATTATCCGTGTGAATTTCACAGGAAAAGGTGGTCACGGCGCGATGCCTGAAGATTGCATTGATGCTACACTCGTAGCTTCTTCGTTCGTGATGAATGTTCAAACAGTTATTTCACGAACAATCGACCCACAAAGTCCTGCTGTGCTTACAATTGGTAAAATGGATGTAGGCACGCGTTTTAACGTAATTGCCGAGAATGCGGTTATAGAAGGTACAGTTCGCACGTTCAGCCAAGAAACGCGCGATCATATTGAAAAAAGTATTTCTCACTACGCAGAGAGCGTCGCTGCGATGTACGGAGCAACTGCAGAAGTCGAGTACATCCGCGGTACCCAACCCGTTGTAAATGATGAAAAGAGTGCGGATCTCGTTCAACAAGTCGCCGCAGAAGCTTTCGGATCCGACGTTATTTACAATGAAAAACCAACGATGGGTGCAGAAGATTTCTCATTCTACCTAGACAAAGCACCGGGAAGCTTCGCGCTTGTCGGAAGCGGAAATGCCGAAAAAGACACCGAATGGTCGCACCATCACGGGAACTTCGACATCGACGAAGACGCACTAGTCACAGGCGCAGAACTTTATGCACAATATGCATGGGCTTACCTGAACAAGTAAAACAAGAATGCTAGCTAGGAATCCAATAGAACAAGTCACCATGCGAAAACCGCTTTGTAAAGTCTCTCTATCTCGTAAAGATAGGGGGCTTTTTTTGTTGAATAAAAAAACTTAAAGAATTTATGCATATCCCTAGACGCTCGCCCATAGGATAGTAGTGCGTGGAAAAAATCCATAGCATTTCATCATGTTGGTTTAAACCCCAATAGAGCAGGGAGTGGTGTTAGATGATTCGGATTACCTCGAGTGGCAGTGAATGGTTTTAGCGATGAAGGCTAACCTTAAAAAGAATTGAAAGACCTATAGTTGGTTCAGAAATCAGCCTTGATTCATCATATTTCCTGGGGAATACAATCGAATTACAGCAAAAATTGTCGGAAACAAACACTTAAATAGAATTTGATATTAGTCTAGTTGAAATATTGTATCTAATCTGACATAATGAGTAAGTAACCTCTTAGGATTTCAGGAATTTGGTAGGCAAGTAGATTCATAGGAATCTATGCGCAGCACAGTTTTAGAAAATTATCGAAATGGGAGGAATGGAAAATGGTACAAGCAGTAGAAAATCATGTTTACGCATTTCCAAACACGGACGGAGCAAAAGTAAATTATAAGGAACGGTACGAGAACTATATTGGTGGGAAATGGACACCGCCGGTTAACGGTGAGTACTTTGACAATATAACACCAGTGACGGGGAAGGTTTTCACACAAGTCGCGCGTTCTACGAAAGAAGATATTGAATTGGCACTGGATGCTGCACACGGCGCAAAAGATGCGTGGGGAAAAACGTCAGTCACAGAACGCTCAAATATTTTAAATAAAATCGCTGAACGTATGGAGCAAAACTTAGAATTGTTGGCAGTTGCGGAAACTTGGGAAAACGGAAAAGCGGTTCGGGAAACATTGAACGCGGACATTCCGCTAGCAATCGACCACTTCCGTTATTTCGCAGGGGCAATTCGTGCACAAGAAGGTGGCGTGAGCCAAATTGATGATGATACAGTCGCGTATCATTTCCATGAGCCAATTGGCGTCGTTGGCCAAATTATTCCGTGGAACTTCCCAATCTTAATGGCAGTTTGGAAACTCGCACCCGCACTCGCAGCTGGAAACTGTGTCATTTTAAAACCAGCTGAACAAACACCTGCATCGATTATGGTTCTTGTTGAACTAATCGAAGATCTACTTCCAGCGGGTGTTATAAATGTTGTGAATGGTTTTGGCTTAGAAGCAGGGAAACCACTTGCATCGAGTCCGCGAATTGGAAAAATTGCTTTCACAGGTGAAACAACGACAGGACGTCTTATCATGCAATATGCGTCCCAAAATACAATCCCTGTGTCACTTGAGTTAGGTGGAAAATCGCCAAATATCTTCTTTGAGGATATCGCTGACGAAGACGATGCATTTTTCGATAAAGCTGTCGAAGGATTTGTCATGTTCGCGCTCAATCAAGGGGAAGTGTGCACATGTCCATCACGGGCTTTGATCCAAGAATCGATTTACGATAAATTCATGGAGCGCGCACTTGCACGAGTAGAAGCAATTAAAGTAGGAAACCCGCTTGATCCAACAGTGATGATGGGGGCGCAAGCTTCAAATGAACAAATGGAGAAAATCTTGTCGTACCTAGATATCGGTAAACAAGAAGGCGCGGAATGCTTAACGGGCGGCGCACAAAATAAGCTCGAGGGCGATTTGGCAGAAGGCTATTATGTTCAACCGACAGTCTTTAAAGGTGACAATAAAATGCGGATTTTCCAAGAAGAGATTTTTGGGCCAGTTGTTTCAGTCACAACATTTAAAACGAAAGAAGAAGCACTTGAAATTGCGAATGACACATTATATGGTCTGGGTTCTGGAATTTGGACGCGTGATGTCAATACGGCGTACCGTTTCGGTCGTGGTATTCAAGCAGGACGCGTTTGGACGAATTGTTACCATGTCTATCCAGCACATGCAGCATTCGGAGGCTACAAAGCATCTGGTATTGGACGTGAAAACCATCTCGATATGCTTTCCGGCTATCAGCAAACGAAAAACATGCTTGTCAGTTACAACGAAAACAAACAAGGATTCTTTTGAGAGAAGAGAAGATGACAAAACGTGTGATTGCGACTGACGCGACACTAGAACTCATTGAGTTTTTGAAAAAGAAACATGGCCCGCTAATGTTTCATCAGTCGGGCGGTTGTTGCGATGGGTCATCACCAATGTGCTACCCAGACGGTGAGCTAATCATCGGGGAGCAAGACGTCCTTCTCGGTCACATTGGCGACGCACCGTTTTATATGCATAAAAACCAGTTCGACTATTGGAAACACACGCAACTCATTATCGATGTAGTAGAAGGACGCGGCGGCATGTTTTCACTAGAGGGTGTTGAGGGGAAACGTTTCTTAGTCCGATCTCGCATTTTTACGAAAGAAGAAAATGAAGCATTAAAAGTGTGAATGTGAATGGCCTTTTGGAGGAATCCAAAAGGCTTTTTACATTTATAAAAATCGTGCACGAACTTCTGGGGATGGTAATGAACAAGCGAGTTCTTTTTTGCCGAACCATTTATAACGATTCCTAGCGATATAGGCATAAACACTGTCACGAATGGGTCTTGGAACGAGTATAAATATAAATAACAAATGCCATAATCCATCAAGTTTTTTCGCGATACGAAGTGCTGCACCAGATCTTGTATATGCTTTATTTTTTTCAATATAAACTAAGCTATCGACCTCTTCAGGTATGCCGTATTTCTTCGTCAAAGCTACGCCTATTTCACTTTGTAATGATGCGAAATGAAAGTATGCATACGGGTCCCTTTTGATGATAAATTGTACACTCGAATCACAAAAATTACACTCGCCGTCAAATAAGATCACTCTTTGCATTAAAATCCCTCCTTAAAGCATAGTATAACCTGACATCACAAAAGTATTACGAATGAAGCATTGTAGTTTACTAGTGACAGAAAATTTGGTATAATTAAAGTGAATAATCGATTTGATTAAGTTTTCCCGTCACATTTAGCCATGGTTATTATGTAAAGGAGGCTGATCGTTTATGGAACGTTTACCAATTGATCCGGAAGAAATGGCGCGTAGACATGACGAAGATTATATTGCTTCGTTGAAAATGGTCGGTGAAGGCGCACCCATTTTTGATGCTCGTGCTAAGGAAGAAGAGGAACAAGCTAAAGTCCAAGAACTGCCTGAGACATACCAATAATGGATGTATACTGACATACGCATTGGTGTAAGAGTTTTCCTTAAACGGAAGACTCTTTTTTCATTTGTATTTGTAATTGATTATATGTGTCACGTTGTGATATAGTCTAGTTATGACACAGTCACGTTGCGACATAGTGGTTAGGATTGGAAGTGATACGGATGAGCATTGAAAAAGTATTGAAATCTTATTTACCAATGACAGAAACCGCTTTTTATATCTTATTATCCCTAAAAGTCCCGCGCCACGGCTACGGTATCATAAAACATGTTGAGGAACTGACGGCGGGCCGGTTGGTTCTTGGATCGGGCACGATTTACGGAACGCTTACGAAAATGCAACGAGATGGCATTATTTCGGTGTATTCCGATGAATTGCGAAAGAAAATTTACGAGATAACCGATGTAGGGAAAATTCTGATGCAACATGAAATTACTCGACTAAAAGAATTGCATGCCAATGCGGTTAAACATGAGGGGGAATTCCAATGACGATAAAAAAGTGGCGACCGTTTTGGAGTTACGATGTCGAAAAAACGGAGCATTGGTTAGCAGAAATGGCGGCGAATGGTGACCAGCTGGTTGATATCAATCTGGAAATACGCGTGTTTTCATTCGAAAAAGGGGATTGTGAAAAGATTGAATTTCAAATTGTTTTCGATAAATCTCGTGGTGAACTGTCGCATAGATTAGAAGAATCGGGTTGGAGTAGTTTCTTTTCTAAAGGGAATTGGCAGTTCTTGAAAAATGCGGAACCTACCATTACCGTTTATCCTGTGCGCGATAATATACTGAAGCGAAATCGCCTTCACTCGAATGTGTTCACTGGAATTTCAATTTTCTATGGCATGCAATTGTTCTTTTTTGCAACGCTTGTCATTATCGTGCTATCAGTTTCTGAAAATGATGGCTTTGGTCAAGCCGTTAAGTTTCTTGTTCCGTATTTATTACAATTAGTTGCGATCATTTGGCTGTGTATTCATGCAACGCGGAAACTGCGGTCATTTGAAAAGCGCTACTTTGGCTCATCTATTGATGTTGAACCTGCCCGTGAAAATACATTTGTCAAATGGAAATTGGGATGGACAAATGCCCCAGATCGATTGGAAAATTGGTTAAATGATATGGCGGCGGAAGGCAATCATCTCGTTCGTATTCAAGGTGCACGCTTTACTTTTCAAAAAGGGGAACCAAAGCGAGTGTCTTATGTCTATGATTTCCAATTGAAAACTTCGTTACATTATTTTGATATTCACAAAAGTGACGACTGGCAGTTAATGTTTTTCTCTCCAAGCTCCATCGCCAGATCTGCGCTATGGATGAAAGAATATGAGCGTGGGGAAATAAAACCCCGGCTTACGTTTGATCTGACAGAAAAGAAAGCGCATGTCCGCAAAGTATTGGTGATGAGCGGCGGTTCTCTCCTTTTCTCGTTATTATTGACGTTTTTCATGTTTTGGATGTACGAAGGTAGTGGTTGGAATTTATTTGCAAAAGTCATTATGATTGCGTTAATAATGTCACTAGCAATTCCGATTACAGGAATGCTTCGTTCCTTGTGGTATGCAAAGAGGATGAAAGAAGTTTGAAAAACTGGGTAGCCATTTTATTCCAATGATTTGATAATAAAATAAAAAGGGAGTCGTCTTATGAATCCATTATTATCGATTTGGTCTCAGCCAAAGAACACCGTGCAATACATGCTTGACAATAAATCAATCAGTTACTTAATTTTTCTAGCCATATTATCATCTTTTGCTACAGGAATTTTAGCGTTTGCGGATACTGGTTTTCTCGAAGGCTTTTCATTACCTGTTATTCTAGTGATTGTCACTATTTTATCAATCATCATCAGCATCGCCAGTTGGGGATTGGTGTCTGTTGTTTATACTTGGATTGGAAAATTATTAGGTGGTACTGGTTCAATCCGCAATATGAGTTATGCAGTCGCGGCTGGTCTCATTCCAACGATATGGACGATGCCGATTGGGATTATCGCTGTTATCATTTATGGAGAGAGTTTGTTTATACAGCCGATTGGTGATTTTGCCATAACGAATATGTCGTTCGGTTTTTATTTTCTTCATAACTTGCTCTTAATGGGTGTTTCGATTTATGGACTGGTTGTTCTATCAAGAGGAATCGGACTCGTGCATAATTTTTCAGCATGGCGCGGTTTTGGGGTTATCATGATTTGTGTCGGAATTGCTGTATTGATCGTACTTATAGTTCTGATTCCATTATTATTAATTATTTTCTTGTAATTATTTAAACGTGCACTGGAAAGTAGTGCACGTTTTTGATTGTTTATCTGAAGGTTCTTAATGTATAAGTGCGATTACGCTGTTCGCCTTCAGTGTGCAATTCCATACTTTTCAATATTCGGGTAGCTGTATGACGCTGTGTTATGTTAAGAAAATCGCGACATTCTCTATTTGTTATGTTACCACCGAATAAAAGAAACCAATCGCGTATCGCCTGTATATGTGCATGCGAACATTTTTGCGGACATGTTGGACAGCGCCAACCACCCTTATATTTAGTCATACCTAAAAAACAGCATGATGGACATGCAACTCCGGTGAAAATATCACTTTTTTGAATAGAATAGGTTGTACAAATAGGCTTCGGTATATATTCTTTATCGCTGTGAAGAAGGTCGTTTATCATAAGGGAAAAGTTTTTTTCGTCCAACAAATGGGGGATTGTTGGGAGACTCCGGATATATGAGGGAATACCGGATGGGTACAAAAACTGAATATCTGTGTCAAATAATTCAACATCTTTTTTGGGGAAAGCTAGGACGACAACACCATAAATTTGAAGTGAAATATTCCGGCTGTGAAACCAATCTTGTAACAACTCCATATTTGATTGAACTTGTGCAACAGGGCTTATATAACTTCTTGTATCTCCGTTGTCCAATGTTTGAACTAATTGCGGTGGATTGCTTTTCACCTTAATGGAACCAGCCAAGTTTTTAGTTTCAAATACGATTGCGTATGCCGGGGTAACGAATAATGAGTCAATTTGAAAGTCTGTACTTGATGAAAGCGAAATGCCATTAAAAATCCTGTGTTCCATTGAAAATTTATAATTCCGGAAAACTTGATCTACCTTTTCCTCTCCTGCTAGCCCACCAATACGAGAAGTGTATTGCGATTTTAGCATGGCGAATTTTTCGTGTGTCGGATCAATACGTGATATTGCTGCTCGAAGGCCTTCAAGTATTATCGGTTCGCTACGTTTTTTAACAATGAATGCTATCTTCCTCCCATTCCTATTTTTCTGAACTTAGAATACCATGAATTATTTGATATGTCCAACGAAAACAGAATAGACAGTGAATTGTTTCGTCGTACCTATGAACTAATTTGAATTCTAAAATCGAGCGGCCCGTATTATTTAATGCTCGCTGCGAACCCAGTTGTGCTCGTTGCTCTCATGCTTATG